>NZ_JBVAYN010000064.1:0-1075 GCF_055420065.1 Massilimicrobiota sp. mt181 | reverse complement strand
AAAATCTAGCTTCAGTTAAATGTTGGTAATTAATTTTAACTCCATAAAAACGGTGTTAAAACCCATTAAAATAAAACATGATATTTTCATCAGTGATATACTTATATCGAGGTGAAGATATTATGACTGATAAAATGTTTAATGATATTATTGATTCCATTATCAATAATGCGACTGATGATGAAATTGAAATCATTAGAGAAAAGCTCAATAACCATATCATCAATCATATCTATGATGGTGAAGTACATAAGGAACTGTCAGATGAATTTGATAGTTCCTTTTGCCCTCACTGCGGACATGATCATATCATTAAATATGGCAAGGATAAAAATGGAAATCAAAGATATTTATGCAAACATTGTCATAAGACTTTCTCACCCATGACAGGAACTCTGTTTTCATATTCAAAGAAGGAAGCCTATCAATGGTATCTGTATATGGAATCACTTTTTCGTGGTGATACCATTGTACAGTCTGCTCATATTGCAGGCATATGCGAACATACATCTCTTGTGTGGAGACATAAGATACTGAGTGTATGTGCTTCTCTCACAGCTGAAGATCGCATACTAGATGGAATTGTTTACCTTGATGAAAAACTTTCAGATGTTAAACATCCTGGAATAACAGTTGAAGATAAAGAACCAAAGAAGAAAAGAGGAATAAGCAACCAGAAGAGAAACATTGTCTGTGCCATAGATGAACACAACAATAAAGTGATACAGATATCAGAAAGAGGGAGAATACATACCAAGAATCTCTATGAAATATATAAAGACAAAATTCCTTCACAATGCACAGTTGTCAGTGACAGCCTACGCTCATATCATGGACTGATGAAAAAGTTAGGGGTTAAATGGATTAAGATTCCATCAGGCAAGAAGGAAAAGGACGGATATACATTGGATAAGGTCAATAGACTACATTCATCTATCGAATTGTTTTTGCATGGATATAGAGGGATATCAGACAAGTATTTAAAGAACTACATTGGACTATATAAGATGAAAGATCAAAATAAGAATTACTATAACAAAACGACTTTCAAGGGAATATACAAGAAGATCATGAA
>NZ_JBVAYN010000063.1:0-1434 GCF_055420065.1 Massilimicrobiota sp. mt181 | reverse complement strand
ATTTCTTCCATCATAACTCCCCCTATCAAAAATAAGTATTTTTCTTAATATTGCTTAGTCAAACTTAAATATACAAAATATCTATCATCATTATATTTAATCGAAGATTCACTCAAATAAACACTATCATATCCATTATATTGACTAACATGTTTATTACCATCTTCATCTAGTTCTAATTTTGTTTTATATTCATTAACAATTCCAATAATATCAAAACCAAAACGTTCCTTTATTTTTTCCATTTTTAGCGTATCTAGACTAATTGGGTTTTCTTCAATGCTTCCATTATTATTCCAATGCATTGTCATATCCTCATTAAAAACTCCTTGACTATTAAAAAGAAAAGTGATTTGTAAATCAAAATCATTACTTTGACTATCAACATCATATGAAACTACTTGTGTATCTAAATCATTATAAATAGCATATCTTTCTTCGAATTCAACCTTTTCCATTAACAATTCATCTTTAAAAAATGTTTCTAATTCCTTTTGATTTTGATTAACATATTGCAAAGCAACTTGCATTGAACCATCATCATAACCTTTATCAATACCTTCTTGAAATGAATTACCACTTATATCTGGACCTTCTGACTCTTTCTGTTTATTATACAATCCTAAAAAGGGGATTGAAATGCATAAAATAATAATCAAAACGATAATAAATTTATACTTTTTCGATAATCGTAATCGTTTTTGTTCTTTTTTTATTTGTGTTTTTTGAAATGTGGTTTGCGGTTCTTTTAGACTTTGCAGAATTTTTTTATCAATTTGAATATATAATAATTTTGTTTCATTATTTGTTAATACAAGATTAGGAATATTGATTATAATTGAATTCCCTTTTGATAAAGATAATTGCTTTCTTACCTCATCATGAATACATTCAACTGCTTTTGTATAATAATGCAAATCAATTCCTTTGCTTCTTTTAAATTCTTGTATGACATATTCAACAACTTTTCTTTCATATTCATTATCATTAAAACTTTTTTCTTCATTTGAGAATTGATTTTTCTTTTTGGCATTCTCTTGAAGCGATTGTTTTTCAATACTTTCCTCTTTTATGTTTTTTTCTTTTTTTGTTATTACTATATTTTTTTCTTCTTTACTTTTAAATATTTTTTCTGATACGTTTTCTATCTCAGTTTCATTATCAATTTGAATATGCAACGATTTTGACCCATCATTTGTTACTATAATATATGGAATATCTATGATGATTGGATATTTTTTTGAAGATACTAACTGTTTCTTCACTTCGTCACAGATTCTATTTATTGCATTTTTATCATTCTTTAGATTGATACCTTCTTTTTCATAAAATTTTTGTACCACATAATCAACAATTTTTTGTTCATATTCAGGATCAACGCTTTCTTCTTTTGTATCATTCTGAACTTTTTTCTTCTCTTCCCTGTTAAAGATG
>NZ_JBVAYN010000062.1:0-1637 GCF_055420065.1 Massilimicrobiota sp. mt181 | reverse complement strand
CAATGTCATTAAGTTAATGTGATGTAATTTTACCAGAAGATAATATCAATATGGTATTAGCTTCTGGTTTTTTATTTTGTTTAAGCTAAAAAAGTGTAGTATTGATACTACATTCATCAAAGTGTATAATATATACGATTGGAGTGGCATCTAATCGTATCTGTAGTTAAAGCACACAACTGTTTTTGGTTTGACATTGCGTGTGTGACTTCTGCCAGGGCGAATTGGCAGTATTTCTTTAGCTATCAGATTTTCTACTGGTGGATTATTTCCACCTTTTTTCTTTAGAAATTCTCTTAATATATGAAACGATCTTGTAAAATTAATCTGATATTTATATTTTCTTTTGCTTTTTTCAGGTATTTTTATCTCCTGTATAATACGCTGACAGAAATTATAAAGTATGACTCGTGCATATATTTCTTGCTTAATAAGTTTTCTTTTGTGAGAATGTAATGCATTTAATCCAATTGCATATTTTAATTCTCTAAATGATGTTTCAATTCCCCATCTTTTATTATATAAATCTTTGATTTCATCAGCCGAAAACTCATCTCTATCAAGATTTGTGATTATACATTCGTATGTATCGTCAGTAATCTTGAATCTCACAATTCTGCAGTTAAATTCGTGCCATGGATTTTCTTTAGACATGAAATCAAATCTCATATTTGTCATTATTGTTTTATATAGTTGAGGACATGCCTGAATCATTTTTGTATTCTTCAAAGTAAGCATTCTAAAGACATCAATATCAAATTCACCTTCAGGATAAGGACCTAAAGAACGTGTTATACTTGTTTTTGATTCAATATCCTTTACTCTTATAAGATATTTGTTTCCTGATTTGACTACATGTTCAAATCCGTTATAAGATTCAAAGCGTCTATCAGCTATATAAATAGATTTTTTTCCTTTATATCTATCGACAATCTGACAAAATGCATCATTCTCATCCATTTTTGCTTCTCCTTGAATAATCATGTCTTCATAAGTGCATTCAAGAAGATCGTATGAAGCTGTTATATGAAAAGCAGAATATGGTTTATTAGTACGACTTTTTCTAAGTAAAGTGGTATCGTCATCATATCGATGACTGTAAATAGGAAGTTCACTTCCGTCAATGGCTAAAAGTCGATATCCTTTATATAATTTGTCTTTACGTGTTCTATCATTAAATCGTTCGAATAAAACTTTGAATGCTTCTACTCTTATTTTATCCCTAGCCTGAACAAAGGCAGAAGTAGTAGGTGTTTCTAGTGAGTGGGAATAAAGTTTAAGAAGTTCATCTTTCAAAGAACCTATACCCATACAGATGACATTCCTCATAGTTGTTTCAAAAGTAAGCAATCTATCTCTTGTGAAGTCTTTATCAGGATTTTCACAGAATATAGCTGGACACTCAGCCATTTTCTTAATGCTATAGTTCAACACATTTTTAAGATGTCTAAAATTGTTCATAATGTATACCTCCGACATATACCTATAAACAATTGGCCTATTATTTATTAAAAAGAATAAATAATAGGCCGCACACTTGCGCTTCAAAGTCAATATATTTTTCAAAAAATAAAAAGAGGAGTACTTTTTCATGTATTCCTCTACATCATTAGTTTATTAACTTAATGACATTGATC
>NZ_JBVAYN010000061.1:0-1660 GCF_055420065.1 Massilimicrobiota sp. mt181 | reverse complement strand
TTATGGCTTACTTTCTTAAGATTACAAAACAGCAGTCTCGTACCTATCTCTCTATATACGAGAGCTTCTATTCCCCTGAAACCAAGGGTACAAAGCATCGCAGCTATCGCTCTTTAGGCAATATTCAGAAGCTCATCGACAGTGGCATCGATGATCCCATCGCTTACTTTCAAAAGGAAGTCGACCGTCTTAATGCCCAGAGAAAGGCTGAGAATGCCAACAGAAAGATCAATAATCGTCTGATTGGCGAGGTCTCTCCTGAAAAGTTTCTTGGATACTTTCCCTTGGCCAGCATTATGAACAATCTTGATGTAAGGGAACATTTTGATTATCTCCAGTCAAACAGACATTTTCATTTCAATGTCTATGATCTCTTTACCTCTCTTGTCTATGCAAGACTTGTCGCTCCTTTATCAAAGCACAGGACGTTTCATGATGTCATGCCTTCCATGTTCTCTGCCCCTCAGGACAGCTATTACCAGCTGCTTGATGCCGTTGAATTTCTGGGTGAAGAGTATCAGAAAATCGTTGAAATACTGACTGTAGCTACTGATGAGAACTATGGCATCGATACATCACACAGCTATTTTGACTGTACCAACTTCTACTTTGAAATCGACAGGGAAAATTCATTTCAGAGAAAGGGTCCAAGCAAGGAGAACAGAAAAGATCCGATTGTTGGGCTGGGTTTACTGCTGGATGCCAACATGATTCCTGTTGGCATGGAGATGTATCCTGGCAATGAATCAGAACAGCCTGTCTTCAGAAATATCATAAGTGGCCTGAAGAAAAGAAACAATATCAAGGGAAGAACAATCAGAGTTGCAGACAAGGGCCTGAACAGCGCAAGGAACATTATAGATTCCATCAACTGCAGAGATGGATATATCTTTTCAAAGTCAGTCAAGAAGCTGCCCGAGGTTGAAAGGACATGGGTGCTTTTGGATAATGGCTATAAGGAAGTCAAGGACAGGGATGGCAACGTGCTATTTAAACACAAATCGTGCATTGAAGAATATACATATTCCTATACCGATGATGATGGAAGAGAATTCATCAAGAAAGTCAAGGAAAAAAGAGTGGCAACATACAATCCAAAGCTGCACAAGAAAAGGGTATTTGAAATCAACAAAATGGTGGAAAAAGCAAGAAAGATGAAGGCGTCCCAGGCAAAGAAGGAAGAATATGGAGAAAGTGCAAAATATGTGACCTTTAAAGGAAAGGATGGAAGCAAGGCAGAAGTCATGTTGAATGAAGAGGCCATAGAGAAGGACATGGCTGTTGCAGGCTACAATCTTATTGTAACGTCGGAATATGACATGGATGATCAAAAAATATATGAGACCTATCACAATCTATGGAGAATCGAGGAATCATTCAGAGTGATGAAAAGCGAGCTTGATGCCAGACCGGTATATCTGCAAAAGGAAAACAGCATCAAGGGTCATTTTCTGATCTGTTATGCAGCAGTGCTGCTTCTAAGGATATTCCAATTCAAGGTGCTTGACAACAAATACTCAACAAGCGAAATATGTGAATTCATCAGGTCGTTCAGGATTGTGGAAATCAACAATAACCGCTATATAAACATAACAAGATCCACTCCATTCATAAGAGATCTTGCAGGCATATTAAATCAACCAATAACCAATTATTATCT
>NZ_JBVAYN010000060.1:0-1838 GCF_055420065.1 Massilimicrobiota sp. mt181 | reverse complement strand
TATCTTTAACGGAGAAGAGAAGAAAAAAGTTCAGAATGATACAAGAGAAGAAAGCGTTGATCCTGAATATGAACAAAAAATTGTTGATTATGTGGTACAAAAATTTTATGAAAAAGAGGGTATCAATCTAAAGAATGATGAACTTGCTATGGAGAAAGTTCATACTTATGTAAGAATACAAATTTATGCATCAAAAAAATATCCAATGACTATATATGTTCCATATGTTATAGATACAGATGATATGTCAAAATCACTATATGTTCAAATCAATAGTGTAAATGATTTAGAATATTCATCAAAAAAATCTGATAATAAAATACAAAATATAAATGGCTATATGGATGAAGAAAAAACGATAAATATTTTTCAACAAGAAAATAAGGCAGGAAAAATACAAAAAACATTTACACATGAAGAAATTATTCAAAATGATTTAAAAGAAAATGATGATTCTAAATATGATAGAAAAGTTACTGAATATGTCATACAGGAATTCAATGTAAAAGAAGGTATTGATTTAAAGAATGATGAAATCGCATTAAATAGAGTTTATAGTGAAGTAAAAAAACAGTTATCTTTATCAAAAGAATATCCTATTATTATTGATATTCCATATATTATGGTAACAAACGATGGACCGAAATCACTTTATGTAAAACTTAGTAAAGAGATCATACAGTCTATTAAGCAATCTAGAAAGCAAACACCTCATATAATAGAATCTCAAAGTACAGAAATAAAAAAAGAGTTAGAACCTTTACAAATAAAATGTCCATATTGTAATGAAACTGCTTATTTACAGTTTAGTCATGGATATGTTTGCGTAAAATGTAACAGTGTACATCTGACCGTTGAAAATGACGTAACACTACAACTTAAAGACTTATGTAAACAAGCATTTTTGCAACAAGGGAGTTCACATGAAAAAAGATTATCGCTTTTAAAGCAAATGGAATCTTTAGACCCCGAACAAGCACAGCTTATTTATTGGATAGGAGCTGAATATGGATGTTTAGGTTTCAAAGATAAACAGTTTCAATGTTATCAAAAAGCACTTAAAATAGATTCAAGAGATGCATTATTTTATAGAGGCTTAGGACTCTTTGAGTATAATTCTAAAAACTATGAAAAAGTAATAGAGTATTACAAAAAGGCACAGCCATTATACATGAAAGGATACTATTCAAGTTTCTTGAGTTTTGATATATTTGCTGAATATTATTGCATTTCTCTAGAAAGGACGGGAGAATCAGAGGCTGCACATCATGTTTTACTGGAAATGAAACGTTTTGGATATGAAGTATCAAAATGCAGACAACTTATAAATGATTACAACATTGGTAAGAAATTTATTGGTAGAAACATAAGGCGTATTTTTGAAAAATATAGAAGACAAATATCATGGGGTAGACGAGATATTATAGAAAGACCTTTCAATGAAGAAATAACTAAAACATTTCATATATCATATAAAGCAGATTTTTATATAGATTTCTCTTTTTCATCTTATTTTATTAAGAATATGCTTAAACAAGAAAATAAGTCAAAAGAAGGCATGGTTATTACAGATTATGGTTTATATTGTTCAGCTAAAGTAAACAGGGCGGCCAAATATTACTATTTGTCTTATCTTGATTTGTCAGATTCTAGGATTTCATACACAAAAAATAATATTATATTAGATTTTTCTTTAAATGCTGGTGGTAGTGTGGCATATGAAATAAATATTGGTGTGAATGCTCCTGTCGTGTATAAAATATTAACAGAAATTCAAGAACTTTATAGAGAATAAAATTTTATTTGAAAAAGGATAGGGATTAATCATGGAAGAAATA
>NZ_JBVAYN010000059.1:0-1878 GCF_055420065.1 Massilimicrobiota sp. mt181 | reverse complement strand
CAAGAAAGCCTGTCACAAAGAACCAGCAAAACGATATCAAAGTGCTCATGAGATGAAAGAAGCTTTAGAACAACTTATGAATAAAACAGAAGAGAATATCAGAGAAAAGGATGATTCTAAAGAAACTCAAAATATTTTTCATAGAAAAAATGAAGAATATGTAGACAAAATTGTACAATATGTATTACAGGAGTTTTATAAAGTAGAAGGAATTCACATTACACGAGAATTGGCGATGAATAGAATTTATGCTGTAGTGAAAGAGCAACTTTCTCTTTCAAAAACATATCCGATTGTTATAGATATTCCAGATATTGTTAAAACAGATACTGGATTAAAATCACTTCATGTTCAGGTTAATAGTGAAAATGATCTAGAGAATGTAAATGATTCTATTTTATCAAAAAACAAAGATATGTTAGTACAAGATGATGAAAAAACAATGAATGTTTTTGAAAAGCAAAATAAAAAAGAAATAGACAATAAAACAGAATATGTTTATGATCAGGAACTTGAAAATTCAATTGTAGATTATATCATTGATGAATATTTAAAAACAGATGGAATAGATCTTCATCAGGAGGAATATGCTAAAAGTTTACTTTATGATGAAGTGAGAAAACAATTGGTAAATGGAAAAAAATTTCCTCTTACGATTAAAATACCACAAATTATTGTTACTGATAGTGGACCAAAATCACTTTTAATCAAAGTTAAAAAAAGAGAGCTAGATGCTTATAAAAAGAATGTAAAAATCAAAGATGTAAAGAAAGAATCTCAGATAATGAATGATGATCAATCATTAGAACCATTACAAAGAAAATGTCCATATTGTGGTGGTAAAGCACATTTGAAGTTTACTCATGGGTATGTTTGTGAAAAGTGCTCTCAAGTGCATTTGACAGTTGAAAATGCTACGACGCTAAAACTTAAAACTTTATGTGAAAAGGCTCTTTCTTACCAAGAAAAAGAAGATGCACAAATATTATCTGTTTTAAATGAAATGGAATCCATTGATCCTCATCAAGCTCAGCTTTTGATTTGGATGGGTTCACAGTATGGAAAACATGGATTTGAGGAGAAAAAGATAAAGTATTATCATAAAGCCTTAGAATTAGATCAAAGAGATGCAGTTCTCTATAATAATTTAGGAGTTGTTGAATACATAAATGCAAATTATCAAAAGGCTTTAGAGTATTATGAAAAAGCTTATCAATTATTTATTGAAGAGAGTTGTTCTGATTCTTTATTTGGTGGAACTTTCTATGCAAACTATGCACGAGTTTTAGAAAAAATGAATCAATCTGAAAGAGCGTATAAATTCTTGTTAAAGGCAAAACGCTCTGGGTATGATTTGTGTGAAGATTTAATCAATAATGATAATGTTGGTGTAGAGTATACTCGAAAAGAAATTATGAAAATCCTTGAGAGAAATAGTCAACATCTTTCTTGGAGTAATAGAAATATTATACAAAATCTTAATGATAAGGAAACTGTATATGCTTTTAAAATGGCTGATGATACAGCGTTTTACGTGTATATTTCACCTTCACTTCTTTCAATTACAGGACATATTAAACGTGGAAGTGGAATAAAAGAAGGACTGGTTATTACTGATAAGTGTATTTATTTCTTATCTAAGAAAAAGAATAAAGGAAATTATTATTTGTCATACATTAGCTTACCTGATTCAACAATTTCTCATTCAAGAAGCACACTTACAATAGAGGTTCCTCAAAAATCAGGTGGAAATGCAACTTTTGTTATTAATACGGGAACAGATGCTGCTATAGCTGATAAAATTCTAACTGAGATTCAAGAACTTTATAGAGAGTAAGATTTTTGTTTTGAATAGAAAGGGTTATTATGGAAGATGTA
>NZ_JBVAYN010000058.1:0-1904 GCF_055420065.1 Massilimicrobiota sp. mt181 | reverse complement strand
GGTGGTGCGCCAGTTCGGTGCAAATTATCTAGTTAGGTGAAATTCCTAACCTTACAAAGTCTAGCCAACAGTAAGTATCCAGTCTTGGGTTAGAAGTGGTGACACAATAACTAAGCGTAGATAGGAAAGTGCTATAGCCGTAACGCAAGTGAAGTTATTGAGCCTCGTTAGATATATAATATGATTGTCGACATACTCACCTAATGTGGAAGACAGTACAAAGCATTCGCTAAAGGCAAGAATGTGAGGGGTCATCGGGGGTCTAAGGACATGGCGAGAGCACAAAGGATAATTTGCATACCTGGGAGACCTTATCGTTTCCGAGTCTAAGAGTGGGCAGTGAGCCAATTGGTAAGGTATCTTCTATACAAGATGTGAATAGTCAAGATAGAGGGGATGAACGATAAGGAGTCGGACTCATTCATAGTAGCAGTGAAGTAGGTAATGACTATGGAGCAAAGGGATGAGCACATTTAACATTAATCTCAAAGGAAACATGGAAACCTTGAAGGTGGGAAGCAAAATGGAAAACATACAGGAGATTGTGAGAGAAAGAGCGAAAAGTCACGAGAAGGTATATGCCCTTATGTCGTTTGTGAACAAAGACAATCTAAAAGCAGTTCACAGGAAACAGGACAAAAACAAAGCACCTGGAATGGATGGAATAACGAAGGAAATGTATGAGAGAAACCTGGATGCAAATCTCGATAGCCTCATACAGAGAATGAAACAGTTCAGTTACAGACCATTGCCCGTGAAAAGGGTGTATATTGACAAAGGAAATGGAAAGAAAAGACCACTAGGACTACCATCGTATGAGGACAGGCTAGTGCAGGGAGTCATGAAGGAAGTACTAGAAGGTATATACGAAACGAAATTCTATGATTTTTCATACGGGTTCAGACCAAAGAGAAAAGCACACGATGCAGTACTCAGAGTCAATCATCATATCATGTTCAATAAAGTGAACTATATATTGGACTGTGATATCAAAGGCTTCTTTGACAATATAGAGCACAGATGGATGATGAAATTTCTGGAACATGACATCGCTGATAAGAATTTTCTAAGATACATCAAAAGATTTCTCATAGGAGGAATACTAGAGGAAGGAAAGGTCCTAACAAGTGATAAAGGAACACCACAAGGCTCACTCATGTCAACAGTACTGGCAAATGTATACCTGCACTATGTACTGGATGACTGGTATGCCAAGGGAATCAAGAGAAGATACAAAGGAGAAGTCTATCTGGTGAGATATGCGGATGACTTTGTGGTCATGTTTCAGTATGAAAATGAAGCAAGGAAATTCATAGTAGAACTGGAGGAAAGAATGGCGAAATTCGGACTAGAAATCGAAAGAGAGAAAACAAGGATACTGCCATTTGGAAAATATAAAGGAACAAAGGAGACATTCGATTTTCTAGGGTTCACATTCATAAATGGAAAGACCAGGAATAACAAATACCGAGTTATCTTTAGAACAAGCAAAAAGAAACTTAAGCAAAAGAAAGCGAGACTAAAGAAGTGGATATATGAGAATATGCACGAACCAATGGTCAAGATAGTAAAGAAGCTCAATGAGAAACTGGTAGGGCATTATACATATTATGGAATCTTCAGCAACTACATAGGAATCAGAAACTATTATGAATACGCGAAGTATCATTTTATGAAGAGTATGCGAAGGCGAAGTCAGCGACCTATCAGTTGGAAAAGATTGCTTATATTTATGGAACATATACCATTGAGGGTTCCAAGACTGTACGTGACAAAAGGCTATTAACGAACGTTAAATGTGAAGAGCCGTATGCGTAAATAGCGCACGTACGGTTCTGTGAGGGAAATCGAAACCCTTGCTTATAAAATGAAATGAAGGGAGGGAGTCGAGTTCTACTCGACAT
>NZ_JBVAYN010000057.1:0-1911 GCF_055420065.1 Massilimicrobiota sp. mt181 | reverse complement strand
AAGAGGCTGTAACGAAATAACTTTTTAAAGAGTTGATTTTGTTTCAGCTCTTTTCTTTTTTGTTTTTAGGCAATAAAAAAACATCTTCTCTCTTCTTCTGATCTCAAGATGCAATATTTTTGTTGATTTTTCTTCTGTTTTCCCTATTTTTGGGCGCAATATCCCTATATCGCTCAAAATTTGTTTTTTTCATGTGCATATCTTTTTAATTGAGAAGCAATTTTTTTCTTTCTTCCTTCTCCCTTTTCAGGCGATATTTATGATATTTCCTTAAATTATAGCCCAGACATACAATGAGAAATTCCATTCTTGCATTTTTCAGTCCTCTTCTCGTGAATCTTGTGAATTTCATGTCCTGCTTGATGACTCCAAATGCTCCTTCAACCTGTATGCTTCTCTGTCTCTTTAATTCTTTTCCAAATTCCGTTGTCAGATTTTCATCTACAACTGCATAGAATTCATCCAGCACTGCATCTCTTGTCAGGACTTTCTGTTGCTTCTTGTTTTTACAGCATTCATCCATGAATGGACATCCTTCACAGCTCTCTTCACTTGTCATCTTTTGTTTGATTCGCAGATATTCTCCACTTTCATCATAGATATCTCCCATGTTCTGATCGAATGCATGACCATTTGGACATATCCTGTTTCCTTTTTTATCCTTTTCCCAGTTCAATGAGTTGAATTTTTTATTCTTGAATTCCTTTTCATTCTTTTTGGCATACATTGCATACTTCATGTAGAGATTCATTCCATTTGACAGGCAATACATATAGTTGTCATAGTTCCCATATGCTGCATCTGCCACCGGATAGAGTGGCAGCTCTCCTGTGAATTCCTTGTATCTTTCCATGAATAGTATGAATGTCTTGGCATCTCCTGGTCGCTGAAACAGGTCTGCATTGACTATGATACCATCACTGACTGCAATCTGTGCATTATAGCAGGGTCTGCTTAATCCTGTATTGCAATAATAATCTATCTTGGTTGCACACATTGTCGCATCATGATCTATCTTTGAGCAGCTGTTTCTATCATTTCCTATGATAAAAAGCCAGAATTCATATTCATCTAACTTTGTATAATATTCAAGAAACAGGTCATACCATCTTTGAATCCCTGTCTTTCTTTTCCCTCTGCCATATACAATCTTTATGTCATCGTTGACCATCGTTTCCATAAGATACTGTACTATATAGCCAATCTCCTGTGCACAGTAAAAATAATGATACGGAAAGTCAAATCCTCTTTCCATATTCATTTGAATGATTGAATCTGTTATTTTAGAAAACAGTTTCATTCTTGCATTGATGATTCTTGCCTTATATACAAAGGAATATCTGTTTGCATTGGCTTCTATCTTGGTACCATCAATATATTGAACGGATTTGTCGACATTCATGAGATGGCAGATATTATTGACTATATCAAAAAAGATATAATCAATATCGTTGATGAGATAATCCTTCATGAGTCGTTCAAAAGTCATGTGGCTAGGAGTTTCTTCCTGCATGATATACATGAATCTAATGTCATGCTTACATAAAGATTCCAGATTTCTTACATCACAGTCACTGACCATTCTTGCAAGGAGAACAGCCTTAAGAAGCAATACGTTATCATATCCCTTTCTACCACGACGTTCATCTCTTTTCAGATATTTTTTAAGATTCACTCCTTCCAGCGCCTTTAAGAAAGAAACAACCTCATCATCAGGATCAATTTTTATACCTAAATCTAGTGGCAAAGATAACTGAATTGCGTTATAATTATCAGTGTAATTAGATTTCATAAAATTAGAAGATTCCATAATCTAATTATACCAAAAACGACAACGAGTATCATTAACGATATTCACTGTCGTTTTCTTTTTTAGGTGACCTTACGAATATTTATTTCGTTACAGCCCCT
>NZ_JBVAYN010000056.1:0-1998 GCF_055420065.1 Massilimicrobiota sp. mt181 | reverse complement strand
GGATTTTCTAATAAAATCAGCTGAGATTTTGTGAGATTTCGACAGATTTTTTTGGTTGCACACACGTTGCACACAGGTTGCACACACTGTTGCACACAAATTACACACACGTTGCACAGCTGTAACCCATTGATATATATACGTTTTCACAAGTCTGTTGGTGCGTTTTGGAAGCGTTCTTTTGAAACACCTTACGAATCTATTGCACACAGGTTGCACACAAATCAATAAATTCATGTAATAAAAAAGCCAAAATCTAATATTTGACTTTGACTATTTCCTTCTTTAAATCTTCAATATTTCTATGTGTATAAACCGCTTCAGTTACATCCCTAATTTCATGTCCTACAATCTTTTTAAGAATATATTCATTGACTTTACAATATTTTGCTTGCGTAATGAAAGTATGTCTTGTTTCATGAGGTGTATGATTCATATTAACTGCTGACATCACTTTTCTAAATCTTCCTCTATATTTATCATAAGTAAGAGGAGATATTTCTCGTGTAAAGATGTTATAATCTGAAAATAGATATTCATTTTCTTCATCATATCGTTTTCTTATAAGTGACTCGATTTGAGGATGAATAGGAACTATCCTATTTCTTCCTGCACTCGTTTTTGTACCTCCTATAATATACCCCTCATTAAGATGGACATTCTTTGTTTTTATCATTGTCAATTCAAAAGGTCTAAACCCCGAATAAATACCTATAAGGACCATATCAACAAAAGGAACTTTATTAACAAATTCCCATAGCTTATGAACCTCTTCAACTGTAAATGGTACTTTTATATTCTTCTTGTTAACCTTGACTGAATTACACAACTCTGCATAATTTTTATCAATAATGTCATATTTGATGGCATATCTATACATCAAATTATACATTGATTTCATTCTAGATTTTGTTGCATTTCCAACCTCTGCATTTTCTATGACTCCTTCTAGATGATTAGGTCGAATATCTTTGAATCTCATATTGTGTAAAGGTTTAGAATGATTGAAAGCTGCTTTATATGTTCGAATGGATGATTTGTTAGATAATGTTTTAAAATGATCTTCACTCCATCTCATATACAATTCCTGAAAAGTCATTGTTTCTGCTTTTATATCATATGGATTTTCATGATAATTTGTTAATGCTTCTAATGCTTCTTTTTTAGTAGAATAATATCCTAAAGTTGTTCTTTTTAATTTTACATTACCATTTTCAAGACTATATCCTTGAGAAATAACAACTCTATAAGAGTTTCTGCGAGTCCCTTTTAATCTATAAACACTTCCGTAACCATTTGGTAATTTCATTTCAATCTCCCCTTCCAAACAAATGATAAACGAAAGTTGCATAAAAGAGAAATGTGCGATTTTTTTATTTGCATCATTATTTTTTATAAATATATCCAGTATATTCATATAATTTTTTCGGCGAAACATAATATGAATACTCATTAGATCCTTCTTTTTTATATGCTACTCCTATAGGCAACCAATTTTCTTGGATGCCAACTCTAACAAATTGCTTATCCTTCTTCATTATCCTTGCGACTTCTGAAATAGGTACATTTGCACCTGAAAAAACAAACATATTACTTTCCACTTGTATTCACTCCATTTCCATTACTTATATATACCTAAACTTATTAACATACATTTATCTACTAAATTCAGTTCTCTACCATTCAACTTCCCTAGTTTTCGGATCAATCTAGCTTTATCAATAGTTCTTATTTGTTCCAATAATACAACTGAATCTTTTGTTAAAGCATCTCTTGACCTAATAAAAAAATGTGTTGGCAATTTGGATTTATGTTTATCATTAGACGTAATAGTTGCAATAATAGTTGTATGACTATAATAATTGCCCATATCATTTTGAATAATCAAAACTGGTCTTATCCCACTTTGCTCACTACCTATTGAAGGATTAAGATTTGCAAGATAAATCTCTCCTCTTTCAATATTATGAATCACCCTCATCACTCCCTTTCCTATAT
>NZ_JBVAYN010000055.1:0-2045 GCF_055420065.1 Massilimicrobiota sp. mt181 | reverse complement strand
AGATGAGATAATAGACAAAAGGGTGAATACTGATTTGAGATGTCGATGAAAAGGGAGGGGAAGCAATGTTAAAAATAGAAAATATCAATGTTGCATACGAAAATACTCTTTTTCAAAATGCTCATTTTGTATGTATTGGACATAATATTACAGTTGTGACTGGCGAAAAGGGTAGTGGGAAAAGTACATTATTAGATATGATTGCTTTACAAAGGGATGGATATCAAACATATACTTTTAATGAAAAAGAAGTTCAAAGAGATTTTTTAGTAGGACGTATTTATTATGCCAAGCAAGAACCTTTGTTTGAAGAAGATTTAACAATCAAAGACAATATAGATATGCTTTATCACATATTTCATATGAAAAGAGATATGTTCTTAGAAGAGAAGTTATTAAAAGAATTAGAATTAGAGAATAGTTTGGATAAGTATGGTTCCATGCTTACAGAAGCAGAAAAGAAACGTTTATCATTATTGTTTGCGATTATTTCACAAAGAGACATTATTTTATTAGATGAACCAACGGCTTTTGTTGATCTAAAGATGAGTCAAAAGATGATCAAGTTAATAGAATATTATCTGAGTTCACGTATGACAGTGATTACAACACAAGATCAAAATATAATTAAAATAGCAGATGTTATTTATCATATTAAGAATCATATATTACAACGTCAAGGGGATATTTATCATATTCATATGCCTTTAAAAAAGGTAAAAATAAAAGATACCATTTCTTATTATTGGAAAATAGTAAAACATAGACGTGTTTATTATATTTTGAAATATCTTTTCACTGCATTGATGATTTGTGGAATTGTTTTAGGATTGGTTTCCAGAAATGAATATTTGAGTATATATAAGGAAATGTTAGAACAGAAAACTTTCGATGATATTACAGTCTATCAACCACTTTGGGGTGAGGATTATGGATATAGTGGAGATGAATTTCCATTGTCTTCAGAGACTGTTGAAAAACTGAGTCAGCTTGATTATATTAAAGAGATAAAACCAATGTATCTCTTTAGTGACTATAATGTGAATTATATCTACCATAATGATCAGGAAATCTTTATGGAAGGTTCTTATGTCGAATACATTGGTTATGATGAAAAGAAAGGTAATAGTTCATATCTGAGGGATAATTTTTCTACAGAAGGTATTTATATATCAGCATCTCTTGCTGATAAGCTTGGATTCATCCAATCTGGAGACTTATTGACATTTCAATTGCCAGTACCTCAATATAATGTATTTAATGAGGGTTATATCATTAATGCAGAAAATGAACGTATTGAAATTGTTTCAACAAATGAGAATTTTGTTTCTGTGACATTACCTATTGCGGGCATTGTCAATAGTGGATATGAAAGTCTAGGGATGACATTTCCTGTATACGAATATATAGTTTATTTACCACGAACTTTTATGGAAGAACAGCTAAAACAAAATCAGGTGTTTGATAGTTATAATGAAGGGGAAATTATATATAAACCATACCAGCCTAATGCTTATATTGTAACTTTATCATCACAAGATGATATACCACAATTTCAACAAGATCTAGAAAATATGAACTTAATACTGCAATCTTCATCTATTGAACTATCTTCAATTGTTGAAGAGGAAGAAACATTAGAACAAAGAAAGTTATTTATGATAGGAAGCTTGGTTTCTATATCACTCATAGCTATATGCATTATGAAATATAAGAAAAGAAAAAAAGATCTTCATTTTTATGAATATCTTCTATCTCTCACACAACAATCTCAATATGTAAAGAAAATTTATTTTAAAAATGTATTGCTTCATTTTTTATTAACCTTTTTACTATCAACATTATTATTGTTTATCTTTGTTATTGTATTATCTAGAATGATGATATATATAACAACATTATCATTAGTAACAGTTTTGATTTGTTTTGTTGTTACAGTTATCTTTGAAGGCATACAGTTTATTATTTTTTATAGAAAACTTAAAGGTATTTTAAAATCATAACATTAAAAATTGCTATAAGTTTTATAGCAATTTTTACTTTAT
>NZ_JBVAYN010000054.1:0-2209 GCF_055420065.1 Massilimicrobiota sp. mt181 | reverse complement strand
GTTGATAAATAGTCGAAAAGTGTTGATTTAATCAGCGTTTTTCGATTTTTTTATACTTTTATAGTAGAAGAAATGGAATCTGTTTTTATTGATTTTTTACGTTTTTTTATAGTTTTTATAGGTTCAAACATACATAAAAAAGGGTCAAAAAGGGTCAGAAAAGGGTCAGAAGAAAACAGCTAGTTTAATTTGTCCAGCTGTTTTTCATTATTTATCTTTTCATTTATGTAATTATTAAGTTTTGTATCAGCTTCCATGCTTTTTTGTCTGAGATGAGTATATATTTTTCTTGTCGTAGATATGTCGGCATGTCCCATTAATTTTTGTGTTTCAAGTTCATTTACACCGCTATAAAATAGGTTTGTACTAAACTCATGTCTTAGCATATGTGATGTCAATGTTGTTATTGTTTCTTCATCGAAATAGCTGTTTAGCTCTCTTTTGCATTTAGCCCAGAATTTCTTATAAGAGCTTTCGCTCATTAGATTTCCATCTTTCATTGTGAAGAGATAATAAGTATTTATATTTTTTAAGTATTCAATAAGTTGATCCCTGACGATGTCAATCATTATAACATCTCTGATACCAGCATCAGTCTTTGGCATTGGTTTTATCCTTGCTTTCACTTTTTTTGAGGATTCACGGACTTTTTCAATGTGTATGGTATTTGTATCAAAATTTATATCATCAACGCATAGACCTAATATTTCGCCTTTTCTAAGTCCACAGAAAGCTCCCAGATATAAATACGTTTTAACTTTCAAGGAAAGATTTGCATGAAATAAGGCTTCACGCTCTTCATCATATAAATCACGAGATTTCTTTGATTTTGGAATTTTTGGAAGCTCGACCCCATCACATGGATTAAAGGTAATGATTTTATTAATGATTGCTGCTTTAAAAATCTGCTTAAGAGTCATATATACTTTGTGACACTGATTAGGTTTATCAAAGCATTCATTTAAACACTGCTGTACATCATCAGAAGTGATATTTCCTATTTTCATATCACCCAGATAGTCAATATGATTCATGAGGACATTAAGATACATATCTTTTGTTTTTTCTTGCTTATGTGCCTTATAAGCATAAAACCATTTAACTGCATAATCACCAAATAATATATTTTGACTTTTTATCTTAACCCCACGTTTAAGCTTAATTTGTGCCTGAATATAATTGTCATTTAATTCTTCAATTGTGTAGCCATAGACATAAACGATACCTTCAGGTGTTTTAATGGATTTTCTATATCGTCCATCTTTTCTTTTTTTTAGATTTGTTTTTGCCATAATTAATTGCCCCTTTCATCGAAGTATGATAAAATGAGCATGATAAAAGAGGGTGTGAATCTTTTTTATCATGCAATGCATTCCCGTGCATTGTGTATTTGCTACGTGTTCCCGCACGTAGCTTTTTTGTTTAAACTTTAATTTCAAAAGTTATTGTATCTTGATCCAAATCATAATTATCGCTATATCCAGATAATTGAATTCTAAAATCTTTTGAAGAATCTATTTTATCAAATGTAACAATACCTTCTGACTTAACTCCAGATAATATTTCATTATCAAGATCATAATCATCTAAATTATAATCATCATTTTCTTCATATTGTTTTGAGTCTTGAACAATCTTCGTATCAAAAGAATAATATGTATAAGTATATTTTGATTGATTATCAATTGCTAGGTATATTCTTGTTTGATCTTCAGCAAACTCAACTTTTTGAATTGTAAAAGATACATCATGGCTTGTCTTTGTCTGATTGACATCGATTGTTTGAATAGTCGGTTTGACAGCGGAAATATAATCTGTTTTTTCAACTTCTTCTGAAATGATTACTGGACCTGTAACTACCCCTCCAAATACATTTTCGCCTTCAAATTCACCATCAATATATCCTGTAACCTTTACATAGTCGTCAGTTTTAACATCTAATTTTGGACAATGAACAATGAAGTTTTGTTCAGAATTTTCTGGATCAGCAAATACTTGCAATGCCATTGCATCCCCATCCACTTCTGGTTCAGCAAAAATTATACCAGTTAAGGTTACATATTTGTCTTTGTAGTCTTCTGGATTTGTAAACATGCTATCGATTTCATCATCCTTAAGAAAAACTTTTTCTTTTGGCTTTGAATCTCCACTGCATCCAAATAGCATTCCCAAACATAATAGTGCGCATAAAACTTTTTTCATTATATTT
>NZ_JBVAYN010000053.1:0-2532 GCF_055420065.1 Massilimicrobiota sp. mt181 | reverse complement strand
CAAAAGATAAAGGAAAAATTTATCTTTTTTAAGAAGACATTGCTTTGACATTTTTTTTAGGTTGATTTTTCTATAATAAAAGAGGGTGGAAAAATCATGGAAGTTTATTTAGAAATGACATATTTAATGAATGCATTGTCAATATTATTAACATTTGAAATATTATGCTTTCTTTTAGGGATTCAAATATCAAAAAAAAAATTATGTCTTTATGTTTTGACCTATAATATTTCATTTATACTTTTATTTATTGACTTTTTTGATGGTTTTCTATTTGTCTATTTTCTTATTTTAACTTTTTTTTATTTTCAAAAACAAATCTATATTTATTATCCATTATATATATTTATATATTTATCAGTGCTTACAGTGATGCAATGGCTTGTACCATCTGCGATTATTTTTCAAGGGATTTTATTGATTGAAGGCTTTCATATTCATCTTGTTATGATTTTAGGTGTTTTTGCATTAATTATCACTTATTTTTATATTTATTCATGTCGTGAACGTGTTCATAATAAGCTGGTAAAAGTAACTTTTCATGATAAGCAGTGTTATGGTTTTATTGATACAGGAAATAAAGTGACTTATAAAGGATGTCCGGTTATTTTTCTTAATCAGAAGCTGGTTTTAGACTATCCAGTGATTGATTGTATATGGGTTGATACTGCTCATTGCACTGAAAAGGTAGATTTGATTATGATTCCAGATATCACGATTCATCATTTCAAATTACATCATGTTTATGCCGGAATTATATCATCAGATATGTATGAATGTATTTTAAATCAACAATTATTAGGAGGTTTATTATGATTTTATTATTTTTAAAAGAATGGCTTTTTAAAAGGAAAACGTTGTTTTATATTGGGAGACATGATGTTTTAAAGGCACCATTAAAAGGGAAAGAAGAAAAAGAAGCTTTATTAAGACTTCAAAATGGAGATGAGGAAGCCAAAGATTTATTAATTGAACATAATTTAAGGCTTGTTGTTTATGTGGCAAAAAAATATGATTCTATGCAAAATGGAAATATTGAGGATCTCATTAGTATTGGAACAATCGGTCTTGTGAAAGCTGTTAATACTTTTAATATGGATAAAAATATTAAATTAGCCACTTATGCTTCACGATGTATTGAAAATGAGATTTTAATGTTTTTAAGAAAAAATAATAAGTTAAGGCATGAAATTTCATTAGATGAACCTTTGAATGTTGATTATGATGGAAATGAGTTGTTGCTTTCGGATATTATTGGTACAGATAAAGATATTGTTCAAGATGAAATAGAACACAATGATCAAAAAGAGAAATTTTATCATGCTTTACATTATTTAAATCCCCGTGAACAACAAATTCTCATGATGCGATATGGATTAGTAGGGCATGAAGAATTAACGCAAAAAGATGTTGCAGAAATTCTTGGTATTTCACAATCCTATATTTCAAGATTAGAAAAGAAAATTATCAGAAAACTGAGAAATAAACTCAAAGATGATGAATAATGTCAAATAAAATGGAGAAACTCTCATATGAGGAGTTGAATCCATGTCAAAATATAAAGTTGAACTTAATGGACAGGCAATTGAAAATTATGAAAAATTATCTCATCAACAAACTATGTTATTATTGAAACAATATCAGCTGACACATGATGATCAAATCAAAGAAAGATTGGTCTTAGCCAATCTGAAACTTGTTTTATCACTTGTACAGAAATATCATCAACGTACACATAACATGGATGATTTATTTCAGGTTGGTGTGATTGGACTCATCAAAGCAATAGAACATTTTAATGTGGATTTAGACGTTAGATTTTCAACATATGCAGTTCCATTAATTCATGGAGAAATCAAAAGATATTTAAGAGAGAGCTCACCATTGCGAATCCCACGATCACTTAGAGATGTTGCATATAAAGCTTTGATGAAAAATGAAGAATATTTAAAAAAATATAATCGAGAAGCAACATTGAAAGAACTCTCTCAACAGTTAGATGTTGATGAATATACACTTATTGAAGCATTATCTTCTACGCACAATGTGACATCTTTATCACAGGAAGTACAAAATGATGGCAATGGCACAATTGATTTAGAAAGTCAAATTCCTGATCAACATTATCATGTTGAAGATATTCAAAAAACATTGGATTTACAAAAGGCTATGCAACATTTAGAAAAAAAGGAATTACAAATTATTCAGGAACGTTATTTTCATGGAATGACGCAAAGTGAAATTGCCAAGGAATTAATGATTTCACAAGCTCAAGTTTCAAGAATTGAAAAACAGGCTTTATCACATTTGAAGAAATATATGGCTTGATTAAGCATATATTATATAGGTGATTCTATGCGTTTTTTAACTTTACAAAGTAAAGATGTTATTGATGCTTCTACAGGTTGTAAAATCGGCTATGTTGTTGATATAGAAATTGATCCATTATGCCAATGTATTCAGGCAATTATTGTTGAACGTACTTCAGCGTTTAAGTTTATCTGCTTTTTTAAAGGACCACCTTGTATTATC
>NZ_JBVAYN010000052.1:0-2599 GCF_055420065.1 Massilimicrobiota sp. mt181 | reverse complement strand
TGATTATTCGCATGTAAAAGCACTGGTAGTCGCAGACATCTGCACCACCTCAATCGCATAAAGTGCACCACTTATATTTATACACAATTATAGTCAATCATGTCCAAACATGATTGACCTTTGTAAAAAATTAATTTTTGATTCTAAAGTTTTCATTACCCATATACACATCTATTCTATTATGAATGATTCTATCAAGCAATGCCTCTGTTAATGTCGATTTATGCAATTTATCATACCAGTCTCCAGATGGATACTGACTGCAGAAAATTGTTGAACATTTATCATGTCTTACCTCCATAAGCTCAGATATAAACTGTTTTTCTTTATCAGTCATTTCATACATTAACCATTCATCTAATACAAGCAGATCGTATTTTGCATATTTCTTAACTACTTGTGATAGACTTTTACCCATATTCCTCAGTTCATTATACTTTTCTAATAGCTCAGGCATTCTAATGTAAAATATTTTATATTTTTGTTTTGCCGCTTCATTTGCTAATGCACATGAGAGCCATGTTTTCCCTGTACCACATGGTCCATGAATAATGATGTTGGTTTTTAATGTAATATAATTACATGTAGCCAGTGAGCTAATCAGCTGATGTGTAATGCTTCGATTGTCAGTATAGTGAATATCTCTTAGATCTGCATCTACATAGCGTAATTTAGCCGATTTCTTTAATCTTCTTACCGTTTCGTTATATCTTTGCTGATAAACAAAGTCGATGACCATATTTATTTTTTCATCAAATGTCAAAGTAATATAAGCAGGATTTGTTTCAATCAATTTAATGGCATCTACAACATCTATAATCCCAATTTCTGATGCTTTTCTTACAGTTTCATTATCTATCATTTTGATTTGCCTCCGTAGAACTCTGCACCTCTCAGGTGTCCTGTCGTTTTTCTTTCTTCAGATGCATTTTCTTGTTTTCCCAGTTTATCTTGATTATTAGATAGAATGGCATTAAGATGTTTATATCTAGGTGATGGATATTTACTTAAAGCTATCTGGCAGGATAATTCAAGTCTTTCATTTGAATATTTATCACTTAGATGTAATACACTCATTGCAGGGTTATAACCCTGTTCCTTAACTTTACATCTTTCAAATATAATCTCTACAACCTTTCTTGTGTAGGGTCCGATTTTGCTCGCCCATTTTTTTATACGCACATCATCCCACTCACTTACTTTTACTGATTCAGGCATATCCTGTTCATAGGTAGAATATTTATTCTTTATATAGGCAGGAAACAGCTTGTGGATGTTGATTCGCTTGTTTTGATAATAAATAGTCAATGTTGTTTCTGACACTTTTAGATCAACAGATTTGCCTACATATTCATAAGGAACTGAATACCAGTTTTTTTGATAAGTGATATGACAATTGACTTGTACTTTTCTGGAATAAAACCAATGACATACTTCAAAAGGTATTTCAGGAAGTGGTTTAAGTGCCTGCTTTTCAACAGCTTCAAATATTTCTTTTCTGCTTCCATCTCTTTTCTGGAATGGAGTAGTATTAAACTCATCAAGCTTTTCTCTTACTGCTTGATAAAGTTCTTCGAATGAATGAAACTCTACATTTCTTAATGATGCAATAATGGTTGTAGCTATTTTGCCAACGGTACCTTCGACACTCGCTTTCTGCTTAGGTTTTCTGACTTGTGCAGGCATAATAGCTGTCATATAATGATTTCCAAAATCAGAATACATATCTGTGAGAATGATTTCTCCTTCTTTAGGATGACTGACAACACCTGTTTTAAGATTGTCACATACAATTCTGACTGTTGAACCACCGAAGTATTCAAACATATGTTTATTACAGTTAATCCATGTATTCATTTTCATATCCTTGGTAGGTTCCACATAAGAATATTGAGAAAATGGTAAAGTTGCGACAAACAGATAAACTTTAACCAATTCACCAGTAGAAGGAACCATGTAATGCATTGTAGGCCCGGACCAATCAATTTCTGTACGAATCCCGGGTTTGTGTTCAATGTGGTTGGTATAGTTGTGTCTTTCGACATGTTGAGCATAACCTCTACAATATTTTGAGTAACTTACTGGATATTTACCATCCTTAGCACTCAAGCAATATTCTTTCCATAATAGTTTTAAGTTAACACCAGGCTTAGACAATTCTTTATGAACATAGTCATAATCCACTGCTAAATAAATGTTTTCAGATTCGTACATTTCAGGGAAAAATAATTTACCCAGCTCATCATCTGAGTACTGATCAATAGTACTGACATCAAATTGAAGCACCTCCATTCTATGTTTTGTTTTGGATGAGGTATGTTTACTAATATGATATTGTTTGGATATCGTATTGAGGGATATGCCTCGATCAATCAATTGTAAACATAGTCTCAAATTGAATTTTACAGCCATAATAAAAGCTCCTTTCATATAATATTAGAGACAAAGTCTCCAACATTATAATAATATAAAAAAGACCACCTATAATATAAAAGGTGGTGCAGTTGCGTATATTCAATAATATCATCTCAGTGGTGTAGTTGTTGAAATTGGTGGTGCACTTTATGCTATTGATGGTGCAGTTCATTGCAAATAATCA
>NZ_JBVAYN010000051.1:0-3286 GCF_055420065.1 Massilimicrobiota sp. mt181 | reverse complement strand
TGTTGAATGCCAAATTAAATGATAAATAGTTCTTCAATTTATTTTGTTAGAATACAAGGTGAGATAACTGTAATATTCATATTAAATTGTCCTGGCTATTCATATTATTTGCTACGTGAGATAACTAAAAAATGCATCTAAGATGCACTTTTTTTGTTATAGTTTTCAAACACCGATTTGATTCCATATGCAATTCTAAGACTTATATCTAAATCTTCGAACACCTCGTATATTGCCTCTGTATTCCAGAATATATCCGTTGGGTGGGCAAGCCCTATTGTCATATCTCTCATAACGAAACATATTTCCCAGTCAAGTTCATTCTCTATTAAACGACACCATTCACTTCGATTATCAATGACGATATCAAATGAATAATAAACGAACGTTTCCATGCTCCTGATTGTACCAACACATTTGATCTCATCTTTATTTTTATATATATAATCCATTTTCTTATCCCAACTCATTATCATTAAAGGCCATCATGACAGTATCTGTATCTATGACATTCTGATTTCTATTATTGCCTGCCAATAGACTTTTATTGCACAGTTGATTAATCAATCGTGGTACACCATTTGATGCATTTATAATTGCCTCTACAGCACTTGCTTCAAATACCTGTTGATGGCATCCAGCTCCTTTAAGCTTCTCCTGAATATATTTTCGTGATTCCTCTTTGTTAAGATTTTCTATATGATAGTTCATGACTATTCTCTGTTTTAATGGCTCGTGTATCGCTAGATTAAACGTATTATTGAGCTGTGGTAGTCCTGCTAACAGAACGACTGCCTGATCACTTGAATCCATTTCAAAATTAAAGAGTATTTTTAGATCGTTAAGTATTCCATTTCTTAAATAGTTTGCTTCATCGAGAATGATGATCAGTGTCATTCTTTTTTCGATGGTATATCTTTCTATGGCTTTTTGAATGGCCTTGAAATTATCGCTTTTTCGATGATATGCTTCCAGTCCCAATGCTTCTGCCAGTTGTCTATAGAATTCCATCACTGTTAATGTTGACATGGGTATATAGATAACTTTATATGCTGATTGATTAAGACTCTTGACCCAATGCCTTATCATGGTTGTTTTGCCTCGACCTGGCCCTCCAGTTAAGACACCAAATCCTTTTGTCTGTACAAGATAGTTCAATCTGAATATCAGCTCCTTATAATCATTTGTTTCTACTAGGACGTCTTTTGAATTCTTGATGAATGGATTGAATTCCAGTCCATATCTGCTGGTATAGTTCATGTTATTTTTCCTCCGTAAATTTTATTTTATTTCGTTTAACAGTTGCATTTGCTTGTTTGTCAAGCAGATGTATTTCTTCCAGTTCACCTGATTCCTTATCGACGATATAAATTTTGGATAGATCTGGTGAATATCTTAAAAGCAGTTTCTGTCCTGCATATCTGTAATTGACCTCATATTCTTTTTGATCTATCATGATGACGTTATCGTTAGATACTTTTCTCTCTTTTTCTATAAGGAATATTTTGTCTATCTTTTCATCATCATATCTTTGGATGAGTGATGATTCTTCAAAGAATCTATCCTGTGGTGTCTTTTTGTTTAAGGACCTGTGGATGGTTTGATTATATCGTTGTACATACTGCATTAATGACTCCCTCAATTCATCAAGACTCTTATAATCATTCATATGAAGTCCTGACATCCATTGTTCCTTCATCGTTTTAAACCATCTTTCTATCTTTGCCTTTGATGTAGGTGTCCTTACGGCACAGTAATTGATAACTGTTCCCATTCGTGCTGCTAATAATGTCATTTGATTGCATCTGTAATTTGCACCATTGTCGAAGTTAAATATCTTTGGTTTTCCATGCTTCTTTACCGCACTTTTAATGACACTCATCAGATTTATGTAATTATCATTCAGGAATATATCTATGCCAACGATATATCTTGAGGCATCATCTATTAATGCGATAATATATGTTCGCTCTTTTTTTCCATCAATTTTGAGGTATGGTCCTACACTCGAATCCCCACACCAGACTTCATTGATATGTTTTCTTTCATACCTTCGCATATCCTTGTTTTTTGTAGGTGTATCTTCTTTTTTTAGTCGATTGACGACTCTATTAACAGTGGATAAGGATATTTCTTTTGACCTGATGGTACCATTGTCTTTTAGCTTCTGATAAACGAGTGTCGCGGGTAGTCTGGGATATTCCTTAATTAAATAGGATATTTGAGTCATGATATCCTCATCTACCTTTCTATATGTTGCCTTGTCACTTCTTGACTGTGGCTTCAATCCATCAAAGCCATTTTTCATATATGCTCGATACCATCTTGCAATCGTATATGCACTGATCTTATAGTCCTCACCATTTGGATGCTCATATACCCTGGAAGCTGCCTGATTAAAAAATGCTGACTTGGATAAATTATCATCAATTGTCCCAGTGACCAGCGGGGCTATGATTCCATATCGAAATAAAGCGATATCTGTTGATTTTTTTGCGTTCATTTGCCTTGTTCCTCCTTATACAGCTGCCATTGTATATGAAGTTTAAGGTATTCGAAAGCTAGGCTATGTGGGTAAGATTATATAGAATATTTGGTGTGCATTTAATTTGCATAAACTGTCTTTTAAAATGAAAAAAGCACTGAAAAACCAAAGAACTATCTAATTGAATATTTTCAGATAGTAGTCTTTGTTTCCAATGCATCGAATACTGTTTCTTTATGTAAGAAATATTAGATTCATCTATATTTGGGTTCTCAATCATAAGCTGATTTAAATCCTTCATAGTATTTGAGCGAATAATGGATAGAGTGTCATGAAATAGAATTTGACTATAAGGAATAATGATAGATAGTAAAAATGCATGTGTATGATGACAATGCTTACATTTGAATCTTTGGATTTTAAGGGGAATGATGCCATCTGGTGTTTTTATTTTGCGCGTATAAAAGCCATGCTTGATAAGATGTCCTTTGTGATGACATGAACATTCTAGAGAAGCGATATTAAGATCTTCAAGACATTCATTATAAAATGTTTGCATTTTAGAAAAGTTTTGATTGAATGTGTTTGAGTAATAGGTTATCATATAAGTGTTCTTTGAACAGAGGATAAAGACTAGCATTGGCGTGAGAGGCTTTATCCTTTTCCTTTCCAGCTATTATCATACTAAAATAGTCTTATCATTTAAAGTGATTATTTCTTATTCATTCACTTTGATAAGACTTTTTCTTTTATTTTGACTATTTTCTTTATTTTTCTTTTTATTTAATTTGGCATTCAACA
>NZ_JBVAYN010000050.1:0-3287 GCF_055420065.1 Massilimicrobiota sp. mt181 | reverse complement strand
AATCATTGTATCATCATTAGTTTTTTATTGATTTATCGGCATAAAACTTTTGTAATTATCTTAAGGAGGATGATTACAAATGACAAAATTTAATACTTTTAAAGAGCTTGCAGATGATACCAAAGAAAAAATGAAATCTTATCATGATTATCCAATTAAGACATTGTCAAGATATGATGGAATAGTAAAAATTATTGGTCATCTAATGAAACAAAATAACTGTGTATATTCAACCAATATTATCGATCAATGGCTAAAAGAGTGTACCATCAAATTTTCCAAAAGTACAGTTGAAAGATATCGCAGAGTTGCCTGTCTTTTAAGCGATAATTATCATGGCAATCTTGATGGATGGAAAATTTATTCCAGTCAGCCTTGCTTGATTCCAAAATCTAATGAATATCTTAATGTGATAAATGATTATAAGATATTCTTGGAAAATGAAGAATATTCCACAAAAACTATTTTATGTAGATTGC
Source organism: Massilimicrobiota sp. mt181 (assembly GCF_055420065.1). NCBI lineage: Bacteria > Bacillati > Bacillota > Erysipelotrichia > Erysipelotrichales > Erysipelotrichaceae > Massiliimicrobium > Massilimicrobiota sp. mt181. The sequence goes on along the minus strand of NZ_JBVAYN010000050.1, from coordinate 2,808 downwards.
ATGATGCCAGATACTTTCTCGTGTATTTAGAAAACAATAATGTGTTCAATATAAAAGATATCAGTCATCAGATGATATCGAATTATATTCTATCTGAACATTTTGAAAATAGAAAGATAGCAGGCATATCTGCAGAAATTATTGGTCTTAGAAAATTTATTAGCTATTTAGAAGATAGAAATCTGACATCCTATAGTAATATTCATTTTGCATGCATTACAAAGAAAAATGATATTCGTCGCATAGTAACAACCTACAATGATGCACAGATGTCTGTGTTACTTGAATCATATCATGATTTCCCCAGCAACCTAAGAAACAAAGCAATCTATCTCCTGGCTCTAAGATGCGGATTGAGAATGTGCGATATCTTTAATCTCAAGTTTGAAAATATTGACATGAAAAATAAAACTATCCATATCATCCAGAAAAAAACAAATGTTGCATTATCATTGCCATTTGATAGTGAAGTTTCTAAGGCAATCATTGATTATCTATTGAATGAAAGAAGAAAATGTGACTGTCAATACGTGTTCATCACGTCAATTGGTCAGGTTAGAAAATTGACGCATAATACTTCAATAAGAACTTTTAGAAGATTCAGATCTCTAAAAAAAGAAGATCAGCCAAATCAGTTTGGAATTCACATATTAAGACGAACATTCGCTTCCAGCCTGTTGACTGCAGGAGCAGATGTATCATTGATATCAGCTGCACTTGGTCATATCAACAACGCTACTGTTGATAAATATCTGTCAACAGATAAACAGAAGATGAAAAGATGTGCATTATCAATTGATCTTTTTCCCTATGAAGGAGGTCTATTCTAATGAGTTATTTGAAGCAATATACTGAGCCAACCAAAAAAATGTTCAATCATTTAGGATACAGACTTGATTATCTTGATTCAAGACTAAAGGAGCTGGACAAATATTATGATAAACATTATCAAAACAGAAAAGAATTAACTAGAGAAATATCAGATGAATGGATATATTCGATAAAAACAAAATCAAGATACGTTATTTCTGAAAGAATAAGCACTATAAAATATTTAGGTATATATTTGAATTCTATTGGCATATCGGCATATATTCCTGATTACTCCATCAGATTAGGCCCCCATAAAGTGATATCACTGTTTGATGATGATCAGCTGGTACGATTTTTTAGAGGAGCAGATAATATCAAACCGCATATACGTTCTCCTAACAGAGAATATATCATTCCCATTATTTTTAGATTGATCTATACCTGCGGACTAAGAAATTCAGAAGCATGTCATATCAAGATGGAAGACATTGATTTAAAGAATGGAACAATTAGTATATATCATTCCAAAGGAAACAAGGATCGAACGGTCTATATGAGTGAAAGCATGAAAGAATTATGCATTCGCTTCAACGATGCATATTCAGGCATCATTTTGAATAGAGAATATTTCTTTCAGCCATCATATGATAAGACACGTTTGACTAAACATAATATTGATGATTTCTTTGACAAGGTGCTTGAGTTAACTTTATTGAATAGAGAATTTTCCATAAAACCAACAGTGCATGGACTACGTCATTTATTCGCAGTCAACAGTATGAGAAAATGTTTGGATGAAGGTGAAAGTTTTGAAAACTGGATCAAATACCTGAGCCAATATATGGGACATAAATCAGTCAACGAAACGATGTATTATCTGCATTTGGTTGAAATGCTTGTACCTGAATACAGAGAAAAGATGTCTGCAATCACTGAAGGGATTGGTGTTTCATATGAAGAAGACTGAACCGTTTTTTATACATATCAACAGTTTTATTGAACATATGAAAACAGAACTCAAAAGTGATAAGACCATTGAAACCTATATAAACGGTCTGAATTCTTTTAGAAAATACCTGACAAAAGTGCTAAATATGGATATTGAGAAGATAATATTCAACGATATTAATGACAACATCATAAGATCATATTTGAAATATGTCATGGATAATGGTAGTTCCCTGGCAACCAGAAACATAAAGCTAGTATCAATCAAAGAATATATAAGATATTGTGCACATCATGATATTACATTAGTACCTCTACAATTAAGTGTCAGTAAAATAAAAACAAAAAAGATTATACCGAAACAGCATAACTGGATAACAAAGGAACAAGTGGAACTACTTTTGGAGCAACCATCCAGAAACAGAACTGGAATACGTGATCGATTTATTATTCTTTTTCTGTTTTCAACTGGAACACGCCTGAATGAAATGCTTGAATGTAGAATCAGTGACATACATCTAAATAATAAAGATCCATATGTAATCGTAACTGGAAAAGGAAGTAAGAGACGTGTCATACCACTAACAAATGAGCTAACAGAAAACATGAAAATATATATTGAATTATTCCATCGAAACAGTTCACCTGAAGATTATCTTGTTTATACGATTCATGATAGTCGAAAGCATAAAATGTCTCAAGATAATGTTCAGCGAATAATAAAAAAATATAGTCATATGGCAAGAAAAATTGACATAGACATACCGGAACTTCATCCGCATATGTTGAGACATTCGTTTGGAGCAATACTGTATAGAAGTGGCATGTCCAGAGCAGAAATAGCAAAACTTATGGGGCATGAGCAGGAATCGACAACCGAAATATATGTAGAAACTGATGTGGAAATGATCAGAGAAATACTGAAAAGGATAAATGGAGAAAAAATAAAAGATGATTATGAAAATTTATCTGAAGAAGAAAAAGATAGACTCAATAAAATGTTTTATGCCGATAAATCAATAAAAAACTAATGATGATACAATGATT
>NZ_JBVAYN010000049.1:0-4708 GCF_055420065.1 Massilimicrobiota sp. mt181 | reverse complement strand
TAAGGGATTGAAGATGCTCTATGGAAAAATCGCTCCAGATGATGATTTTAAGGTTAGTCATGAGGTGGCATGTGTTCTAGGAGCCTTGACACATGATAAAGAGATTTACAATCATATCGAACAACAGAAAGGAGACGTAAATATGGGACGATATGTATTAAACATCAGCAAGAAAGCCCGACTTGAAGGAAAAGAAGAAGGAAGAAAAGAGGGAATAAAAGAAGGAAAAATAGAAGGTAAAATAGAAGGCAGAAAAGAAGGTTTACATGAAGGAGTCATCAATACACTACTCCAACAACTTCAATCTAAATTTGGAAAACTATCACCAAAGACCATTCATCAGATTCAAACAAGTAATGATGAACAGCTACATGCCTTAACGATACATATTTTGAATATGAATAGTGAAGAAGATGTCTTAGAGATACTCAAGATATGATCAACAAAACAAAAAAGCGAAATTCTTCAAAATGGAATTTTCGCTTTTTTATATTTATTCTACTGTTGTATCATCTGATGAATCAGTATCCACTTTTACAATATCTCCATTCATCACTGTTTGAATGTATTCTTTTGCCTGTGCAATAGATGCTTCATCAGGCTGTGTCACATAAACACCATTAGCATTGACTGCACTGATATCACCAACAGTTGCTAATTCAAATGTTCTTTGAGATGGGTCACCAGTTAAACGATAAGATTGAACATCCCATGATGCCATATCATTAATTTGCATATTAATGAGTGATTTAATTTCACTTGCACTTAAGTTTGTTTCAAAGCTATCAGATAATGATTCAAAAACACTGTCCATTCTTGTAATAATACTTGGTGAACAACATTTTTTAATAATTGCTTTTAACATCAGCATTTGATTTTTTCCACGAACTTCGTCGCCATCTACAAAAGCATATCTTTCACGGACGAATGATAAAGCATGTTTAGAATCAAAAGTCTGTTTTCCAGGAGCAATTGTATATTTATCCAAACGTGTTGTAAAGACACCATCATCTCTACCAATGACATCATACTTAGGAACTGTCACTTCAATACCACCTAAAGCATCAATGACATTCATAAAAGATGTAAAATTGAATTTTGCATAATAATTCATATCAATATCCATTAAATTTTCTACCGTCTTAATTGTAGCTTCAATTCCACCTTTGGCACTATGTGTCAACTTATCTTTTCCTACAACTCCATCAATACCTTCAATATCCACATAATAATCACGTGGTATACTGATTAATAACACTTGTTTTGTGGTAGGATTAATTGTCGCAATCATATTGACATCTGATAAAGAGAAAGTACTAATAGGTCCTTCTTTATCTCTTCCACTAATGAAAACAATAAATGGTTCTTGGGTTACTTTGGCACTATTAGCTTTGACACTAGCCAATTTAATTGAATATTTCTGTATAATTCTAATCTTCTCATGAAAATTATCTTCAATAGAATCAAAAGAATCCAAATCAACATCTTTAACAATCATGGCTTCAATATCATGATTCAATAAAGCCTGAACCAGCTCAGTATTAGACTGATAAGATGTGACATCAATATCGCCAATATCATCTTCAATCATGGCTTCTGTTTTATTCACATTCACAGCATCGCCATGTGCTGCCCCAAAAGATTGTTCTTTTAAATCTTGAATAGACTGATAAGAAGAATCCTTTAAAACAACAACATCCATTTCTATAATCTCTTCGCTGCCTCCAGTGATATCTGAAATGAAATGAGAACCTTTCATAAAAGACAACGAACCAATAACTAATACAATTGCCAAAACAACATTTAACAACTTAATAATTGTCACTCTGACAGGATGGCAATGATCTCTATCTTTTGAAAGACGATATAATAGAAAGGTCAATAAGAAAATAATAATCACCATAGGAATAAAATATTTTAATGGTAATATACTTAACTCATATGCAACAAAACAAAAGAAAACAGCTGCAAGTAGAGTTATGACCAACAATAATCGTCTAGAAATCAATATCTTGATGAGCTTTTTCATTCAATCCCTCTTTCTTCACTAAATTTCTAACATTATCATTATACACGCTATTTATACAATTACAAAGTAAAAGTACATAATAAGTATAGAAAAAACTTATGAATTTCCCATGAAAAAAGAGAAATCTTCTTTATATTTTTATCTTTTTTCGTCATATTGACGATATTCTACACTTTGTTTTTCAAAATCAATAAAAGTCTGAAATGCTTGATTTTTTTCATCTGTATCCCATATTTCAACAAAAACAGGTTCAACTCTGACTAAAATTTCATCTTCTTCATGACTATAGGCATTATAGCTACCCCATAAATATTGCTGATATAATTTTTCAAATTGACGTCCTGGTTCATCTATAACCAGCCCTAAAATATGAGCCTTGCCTTCAACTTGAATCCCACCATAACATAAAGCTACACGAGGATTTTCATATAACTGCTTTGTTTTTCTAAAATTCTTATCAGTCTTAAAATAAATCGCATCATTATAAATTAGACAACTAACATTTCTGACCATCACATGATCATTCACACTTGATGCTAGTGCCATAATTTTTGATGGTGCCAGTTTTTCAAATAAATATGTTTTGGCTTCTAAAAAATTCATGATTTCATCTCCCTAAATGATATTTTGAATAGCTAAAACAATACAAATGATTGATATGGTAATAAATAAACCAATCCAAACCAATGACTTTGTCTTGGAAGTAGGATGTTCACTCTCTTCGACAAAATGAGCATGACGCAAAATTGTCACAACACTCTTATATAAAAATAGAGTGATTCCTGCATTAAGTCCAGCTTTTAATAAATTAAAAGGAATAATACCCGGTAACAATAATGCAACAACGGCCTCACGAGGCATGCCATAATAAATCGGTGTCACAATATAATTCCAGATAGTCATATTAATTACAGTGACTACAACACCTGATACCAACCCAATCATAGCTCCCTGTTTGGTATGCTGATGTTTATAAACAGCAGCTGCAACACAGGCAAATGAACAAGTGGAAATCATATTCATTAAAACATCTAAGATTGTTCCACCTTTGATCATGATTTCCAATACAGAACAGATTCCACTCATAATCAAAGAGGTCATTGGACCATAGATAAACCCACCTATCACAATGATAATATCTTTAGGATCATAGGTGAGCCATGTCACAGTTGGAACAAGCGGAATAAACGCAAACATGTTCACAATCATGGCTAACGCACAAAGAATACCAATCGTTGCAATCTTTTTGACTTTCATTGTCTACACACCAGCTTTCGCAAAATGTTTTAAAGGAACACTGATTTTTTTATAGACAATAAAGGTAATAATAGATGCTACACCACATTTAATCAGATTAAATGGCACAACGCCAAATAAAGCCAATGACCACAAATCATTAACTAGTGGACATACAGCATGGCACATCTGAATAATTGTATCTACTGACCATCCCATCATATTCACATAGAAAGGAATGATCATATAAACATTAGAAATCACCGCAGCCAATGTACAAACCAAAGTTCCAACGATCATCCCTGTTAAAGCTGATGATTTTGATTTATGACGATCATAAATCCAGATGGCTGGTAAAACATAGGCACAGCTGACAATCAAATTAGATAGCTCTCCCACAAAAGCTGTACTGGTTCCTACAATCGCCAGTTTTATCAAAAGTTTGACAATCACAATCAAAACGGCTGCCACAGGTCCTAAAGCAAAACCTCCAATAATTTCAGGCAATGCAGCCAAATCAAAATCCATAAATGGTGGCATGAATGGCAAAGGTGTTCTGATTAACATCAACAGTCCCCCTAATGCTCCTAACATACCAATTAAAGCAATTCTTTTCACATTCAATTTTTTTGTTTTCATTTTTCTGTCTCCTTTTTTCAAAAAAAATAACTTAAACAAAAATGTCTAAGTTGCACAGAAAATGTCTTTTCTCATCCGGACTATACCGTCGGTTCTGGAATTTCACCAGATCAGTCGCTTTCGCGAGTCATGGACTATCACCATCGGTAGGGACTTACACCCTGCCACAAAGACGTTATTCAATTTTGAAAACCGGTCATTGAATTGACACAATCTGTATTCTTATCATATACCCATTTCACTTTTTTGTAAATAAATATATAAAATTTGTTATAATATTGTGAGAGGTGATATGCATGCTAGCAAAACATAATATTGATCCTATTTATGATCAGAATTCAAAAATTTTAATACTTGGTTCTTTCCCTTCTGTCAAATCACGTGAAGCTCAGTTTTTCTATCATCATCCACAAAACCGTTTTTGGAAAGTGCTTGCAGCTCTCTATCATCATGCGCCTTTAATGACAATTGAAGAGAAGAAAAGCTTTTTGATTCATCATCATATTGCTGTATGGGATGTTATTCAAAGTTGTGATATTCAAGGCTCAAGTGATAGTTCCATTCAACATGTTGTCGTTAATGATATAGCGACTTTATTGAAACAGACACAAATTGCACATATTTATACAAATGGCAAAAAAGCGCATCAGCTCTATATGAAATATTGTTATCCACAAGCAAAACTCTTAGACATCTGCTTACCTTCCACATCTCCAGCTAATGCTGCTTATTCCTTAGAAAAGCTCTGTGATCAGTGGCAACAAATTACACAACTCAACAACATAGACTGACAATCTCATAGAC
>NZ_JBVAYN010000048.1:0-4899 GCF_055420065.1 Massilimicrobiota sp. mt181 | reverse complement strand
GACTGGCAGCGTGCTATTGTCGCGGTTGCCCACTATCTTCGCCGCTATGATGCTTAACTTCTGTGTTCGGTATGGTTACAGGTGTGTCCATCATGCCTTCACCACCAGATCCTCGAGCACGAACGCTCAAAACTGAACAGCATTTTCCCACCTTGGCTAAGCCCTCGGTCTATTAGTATCATTCAGCTCAGCATGTCACCATGCTTGCACCCATGACCTATCTACCTCCTCGTCTTGGAGGAACCTTACTTCCGAAGAATGGGAAGTCTCATCTTGGAGGGGGCTTCACGCTTAGATGCCTTCAGCGTTTATCCCTTCCGGACTTGGCTACCCAGCTGTGCCACTGGCGTGACAACTGGTGCACCATCGGTCCGTCCACCCCGGTCCTCTCGTACTGAGGGCAGCTCTCCTCAAACTTCCTGCGCCCACGACAGATAGGGACCGAACTGTCTCACGACGTTCTGAACCCAGCTCGCGTACCGCTTTAATGGGCGAACAGCCCAACCCTTGGAACCGACTTCAGCTCCAGGATGCGATGAGCCGACATCGAGGTGCCAAACCTCCCCGTCGATGTGAACTCTTGGGGGAGATCAGCCTGTTATCCCCAGGGTAGCTTTTATCCGTTGAGCGACGGCCCTTCCATTCGGTGCCGCCGGATCACTAAGCCCGACTTTCGTCCCTGCTCGACCTGTCTGTCTCGCAGTCAAACACCCTTTTGCCTTTGCACTCTGCGCATGGTTTCCATCCATGCTGAGGGTATCTTTGGGCGCCTCCGTTACTCTTTGGGAGGCGACCGCCCCAGTCAAACTGCCCACCTGACACTGTCCCGTCATCAGTTCCATGACGTCCGGTTAGAACTCCAATACATCAAGGGTAGTATCCCAACGTCGGCTCCTCGAATACTGGCGTATCCGTCTCTCAGCCTCCTACCTATCCTGTACATCATGCATCAGAGTCCAATATCAGGCTACAGTAAAGCTCCATGGGGTCTTTCCGTCTAGTCGCGGGTAACCTGCATCTTCACAGGTACTAAGACTTCACCGAGTCTACAGCCGAGACAGCGCCCAAATCGTTACGCCTTTCGTGCGGGTCAGAACTTACCTGACAAGGAATTTCGCTACCTTAGGACCGTTATAGTTACGGCCGCCGTTTACTGGGGCTTCGGTTCATGGCTTCGCCTAAGCTGACCACTCCCCTTAACCTTCCAGCACCGGGCAGGCGTCACCCCCTATACTTCGACTTGCGTCTTCGCAGAGAGCTGTGTTTTTGGTAAACAGTCGCTTGGGCCGTTTCACTGCGGCTCAGATCTCTCTGAGCACTCCTTCTCCCTAAGTTACGGAGTCATTTTGCAGAGTTCCTTAGCTATAGTTCTCTCGCTCACCTTAGGATTCTCTCCTTACCCATGTGTGTCCATTTTCGGTACGGGCTGTCTGCAGTTTCGCTAGAAGCTTTTCTTGGAAGCCGGCATCGACAACTTCTGTACTTATCGCAATGTTCCATACGCATCACGCCTTCGGGTTATGACATCCGGATTTGCCTGGATGCCCCCTACCTCGCTTGCACCAGCTCTTCCAGCCGCTGGATTGCCTAGCCGTCTCCGTCACTCCCTCGCCCACAGACAGGTACGGGAATCTCCACCCGTTATCCATCGACTACGCCTTTCGGCCTCGCCTTAGGCCCCGACTTACCCAGAGCGGACGAACCTTCCTCTGGAAACCTTGGGTCTCCGGTGCGTGGGATTCTCACCCACGTGCCGCTACTCACACCGGCATTCTCTCTTCCACACGCTCCACGACTCCTTACGGTATCGCTTCTTCGCTGTCTGGAACGCTCCCCTACCATTTACATCGTAAATCCATAGCTTCGGTATCATGCTTAGCCCCGGTAAATTTTCGGCGCAGAGTCATTCGACCAGTGAGCTGTTACGCACTCTTTGAAGGATGGCTGCTTCTGAGCCAACCTCCTGGTTGTCTGTACATCTCCACATCCTTTTCCACTTAGCATGTATTTGGGGACCTTAGCTGATGGTCTGGGCTGTTTCCCTCTTGACCATGGACCTTATCACCCATGGTCTGACTGCCGCGCATGTCCTCATGACATTCGGAGTTTGATTATGCTCAGTACCTCGGGATGAGGCCATCACATATTCAGTGCTCTACCTTCATGCGACTTCTTCGCGACGCTAGCCCTAAAGCTATTTCGGGGAGAACCAGCTATCTCCGGGTTCGTTTGGAATTTCACCCCTAGCCACAATTCATCCGCCAACGTTTCAACGGGGGTCGGTTCGGTCCTCCATCGGGTCTTACCCCGACTTCAACCTGATCATGGCTAGATCACCCGGTTTCGGGTCTATGACATGCAACTCGCGCCCTCTTAAGACTCGCTTTCGCTGCGGCTCCGCATTCCCTGCTTAACCTCGCTCCACATCATAACTCGCCGGCTCATTCTACAAAAGGCACGCCATCACCCTTTAACGGGCTCTGACTTCTTGTAAGCATATGGTTTCAGGTTCTCTTTCACTCCCCTCCCGGGGTTCTTTTCACCTTTCCCTCACGGTACTGGTCCACTATCGGTCACCAGGGAGTATTTAGCCTTTCGAGATGGTCCTCGATCCTTCCGTCAGGATTCCTCGTGCCCCGACGTACTCAGGGTCTGCCTCGCCTCGCTTCACGATTTCGGATACGGGAGTTTCACCCTCTTCGCTGCGCCTTCCCCTGCGCTTCTCCTATCATGTCACATAAGCTTCGTCGACAGCCCTATAACCCCATCTTTTGATGGTTTGGGCTCCTCCGCTTTCGCTCGCCACTACTTACGGAATCGTTCTTACTTTCTTCTCCTGCAGGTACTGAGATGTTTCAGTTCCCTGCGTATCGCCTCATCACGCTATCTATTCACATGATGATGTCACCCTCATGAGTGACGGGTTCCCCCATTCGGATATCGACGGGTCTTTGCATGCTTACTGCTCGCCGTCGCGTTTCGCCGTTTGCTGCGTCCTTCTTCGCCTCCTGGTGCCTAGGCATTCGCCATACGCTCTTCTTTGCTTAACCTAAAGTGTTCTCTTCTGTGCTTTCTTAGTTTGCAACTAGATGATTTCGACCTTCTTCTTCTTGATCTCTTCATCTTCCTTCGCTTTCTTGTAGAAAGTTTGCTGTTCAGTTTTCAATGTCCCTGTTCGCTGAATGCGCCCTACCAGACACACTCAAAACCAAACAGTATCCACGTCTCTTCTCTTCTCCCTAGAAAGGAGGTGATCCATCCCCACGTTCCCGTAGGGATACCTTGTTACGACTTCACCCCAATCATCAGTCCCACCTTAGACAGCTCCCTCCTTGCGGTTGGGCCACCGGCTTCGGGTGTTACCAACTCTCATGGTGTGACGGGCGGTGTGTACAAGGCCCGAGAACGTATTCACCGCGACATGCTGATTCGCGATTACTAGCGATTCCAGCTTCGTGCAGTCGAGTTGCAGACTGCAGTCCGAACTGTGAACGGGTTTCTGGGTTTCGCTCCACCTCGCGGCTTCGCATCCCTCTGATCCGTCCATTGTAGCACGTGTGTAGCCCAGGTCATAAGGGGCATGATGATTTGACGTCATCCCCGCCTTCCTCCTCCTTGCAGAGGCAGTCTCGCCAGAGTCCCCAACTTAATGCTGGCAACTGGCAACAGGGGTTGCGCTCGTTGCGGGACTTAACCCAACATCTCACGACACGAGCTGACGACAACCATGCACCACCTGTGTCCGATATAGCTATCTCTCTGTCTCCAGAGCCTTTATCGGCATGTCAAGACCTGGTAAGGTTCTTCGCGTTGCTTCGAATTAAACCACATGCTCCACCGCTTGTGCGGGCCCCCGTCAATTCCTTTGAGTTTCATTCTTGCGAACGTACTACTCAGGCGGAGTGCTTATTGCGTTAACTGCAGCACTGAGGTCTGACCCCCAACACTTAGCACTCATCGTTTACGGCGTGGACTACTAGGGTATCTAATCCTATTTGCTCCCCACGCTTTCGGGACTGAGCGTCAGCAGCACCCCAGACCGCCGCCTTCGCCACTGGTGTTCCTCCATATATCTACGCATTTCACCGCTACACATGGAATTCCGCGATCCTCTGATGCTCTCTAGCTGTGCGGTTTCCACGGCTTACCGGGGTTTAGCCCCGGGCTTTCACCGCAGACCTGCACTGCCGCCTGCTCCCTCTTTACGCCCAATGATTCCGGATAACGCTCGCCACCTACGTATTACCGCGGCTGCTGGCACGTAGTTAGCCGTGGCTTCCTCATAAAGTACCGTCACTCGCCTGTCATTCCCTACAGGCGCCATTCTTCCTTTATAACAGAAGTTTACATCACGAATGACTTCTTCCTTCACGCGGCGTTGCTCGGTCAGGCTTTCGCCCATTGCCGAAAATTCCCTACTGCTGCCTCCCGTAGGAGTCTGGGCCGTGTCTCAGTCCCAGTGTGGCCGTCCACCCTCTCAGGTCGGCTACGCATCGTCGCCTTGGTGGGCCGTTACCTCACCAACTAGCTAATGCGCCATAAGCCCATCCCATCGCTATCCCGTAGGATATTTAACATATCTCCCATGCGGTTGATATGCCTATGCGGTCTTAGCTGCCGTTTCCAGCAGTTATCCCCCTCGTTGGGGCAGGTTGCTTATGTATTACTCACCCGTTCGCCACTCGATGCTAGAAGCATCGCGTCCGACTTGCATGTATTAGGCACGCCGCCAGCGTTCATCCTGAGCCAGGATCAAACTCTCCATTGTCTTCTATTCCTTAGACAACTTTGTGTCCTCTTTGACTCTTCTTTTTCTTCTTTCTTTTGACGTGTTTACTGTTCAGTTTTCAATGTCCCTGTGCCCTCTCGCCGAGTGCTCATCTATAATACCATCTCCTC
>NZ_JBVAYN010000047.1:0-6538 GCF_055420065.1 Massilimicrobiota sp. mt181 | reverse complement strand
CAATATATCAATTTCATGCTTGTCACAAAGCATCTTAAATTCAGCAAACAGTTCCTCATAAATACAGATTCTTGTCTTGTCATAAATAAAGATAACATCAATTTTCTCATTAATAATATAATATATAAGCTTTTCCATCCCTCTACTTCTAAAATGCTTACCACTACCTATCTCTCTTGCTACTGCAAAAACATTTGCATTGAGTATATCTGCATATTCTTTAAGTATATCCTCTTGATACTCAAGTAAAGATTTTGCTTCTTTAGATAAAACTCTACAATAAATAAATACTTTTAATTCTTTCATTTAGTTTCCTCCTTCAGGTAAATATCCCTTCACTTCTTACATAAGAAACTAAAAATTTTTTTCGCCGTCTTTTAATTTATTTTTTAAAATTTTTTGTATTTTTTTCTTTCTTTTTCCAACAGTATAGATAGGTATATGTAATTTCTCTGATGTTTCTGCAATTGTCATTTCCTCTAAAAAAATACAGATTGCTATATTTTTATATTGATTTGGTAAACTGTAAATTTCCTGAACAGCTTTCTTAGCCAAATCTTTAATGTATATTTGACGAACAAAATCAACATATTTACTTCTGTTAAAAATAAAAGAAGTAGCTAAATCCATGTCCGAATAATACTGGACCGAATTTGCTACTTCCCTTTCTTTGTTATACTTTATTTTCATGTAACTTCTAAGACAAGTTAAATATATTTCTTTATCTACTTTTACATATACTCGATTAACTTTTATAAAATATGTATTTAATCCATCCTTGTTTGTTATTCTTTTAAAATCTTCTTTTTCATAGTCATTGACTTTATACATTATATACCTCCAACAATTTAAATTTTTTTAAATCATTGGAGGTGGTGCTCTAATATAATACATTACTATAATAATTCAAATAATCAGATAGTTATAAATTGTTATTTTACTAAGCATACTCATACAAAAATAATCTATATCTTAAAAGTATAATATAAAATTAAACTTAAGATATAGATTAGCCATTCTCTCAAAAAACTGTTTACTTATTATCAAGATATTAATTATTTATACTTTTTAAATCGAGATAAAGATTTCGGTTCATGTTTTTGACCATAAATAATTGCACATGCACTATTAACATTTGACACAGCAATAAGTGAAAGAGATTTTCCAAATAGATTCAAAATAAATTTTTTCATCATTTTATAAAGCAGATATATATTACATTCTGCTTTATGTTCACTTCCTTTCTTTTTATTTCTTGATTTTAAGATATCATAAAAATAAATTAATATATATATGTCATGAATATTTAGCATACTTTATGTCAAAAAATTTTTTTATTTATAATAAATGCTTATAATATATACATTTTTATTTATTTTGTATATTAGCTATGCACAATATAATTTATATGCATATTACAATTCAAAAATTGTCAATTATACTTAATTTATATCAAAAATTTATGAAAGGTGGCACAAAATGTACACTACGCAAAAAACTGGTATAAAAACTATAAGAGAAAAATTGGGTATATCAGCATTAGATTTATCCAAAAGAATCAACGTTAATATTTCTGTTATATCTAGCTGAGAAGCTGGAATTGGAATTATTCCGTCATCCACTTTAAAGGAATTAATGAAAATATTAAATACAAGTTCAGAAATGATTTTGTTTGGAGTCGAAAAGAAAGCACTTAATATTGATTCATTATTGGAAAACCAAAAATTATTTATATTTCATTTCTATGATTTAATTAAAAATAGCGATACATATAAAAACACTCAAAATATTAATTTTACAAAGAATTCCTATTTTGCACATAATACATCAGAAAAAATAAAATATATACGTGAACATATTTTAAATGTTAATCAATCAGAATTTGGAAAAATGCTCAATGTTACAAGAGGCAGTGTAAGCAATTGGGAAAATGGCCTATCTAAGCCAAACCTATCACATATAAGTATGATATGTACGATTTGTCATATAACAACTGATTATTTATTAATTGATAATCATCCATTAGAAATTTCTGCAAGAGATTTAAGCAATGATGAGTATAAAATAATAAGTGATTTAATAGCATTTTTTCACAATAAAAACAATTCGGAGGAATTATGAAAAATAAAATTTATACATATTTAATATCCAACAATGTGCAAATTGATCAAGATGTTTTTGATTATGGATTCTCATATTTTAAAAAATATATATTTTACGTATTTATTACCATTCCCTTTATTATTTACTTTAAACTTTATTTAAATGTCATTCTTTTCCTAGCACTATTTATTCCTTTAAGAAAATATCTTGGTGGTTATCATTTTAATAATGATGTCATTTGTATATTATTTTCTTCATTTATTTCTATTGCTATCTCTTATTATTCTAATATCTGTAATATTTCGTATCTGTATTATATTTTCTCCACAATAGCTATTTTACTTTTATCATATTTTTTAGCTCCTGTTGAACATAAAAACAAGGAATTAAATTCTTATGAAAAAAATATATATAAGTTTAAAGCTATAAAAATAGAAATTATTTTTCTGTTTTTTTCAGTATTAGCTTACATATTTTCCATTAATACATTAATAAATTTATTATTCTATATAAATATAATAAATATCTTCAATTTAATAATTGGTAATCTTCTTAATGAAAAATGCCAATAATATTTATTAACCATCGAAATTTTGTTATTATAATAATATAGAATATCAGTGGGAAAGGTTTGATGTTTATGCTAAAAATATTGATTTATGATGACAATGAAGATGATATTAAACAACTTTTGCATTGTATCAATGTATATTTTGATGATATAAAAATAGAGTATGTTACAAAAATATGCAAAGATTCACAAATGCTTTTTGAAATCATAAAAGACTATGATATTCTTTTTTTAGATATACAACTCAATCATGAAAATGGTATTGATATTGGATTAAAATTAAAACATATTTATCATGACTGCAGAATAATTATTATTTCAAACTACATGAAATATGCACTAGAGGGATATAAAATACACGCTGATAGATATTTTTTGAAACCAATTACACAAGAATTGTTCAACATTGAAATGGAAAATATTATTAAAAATCATTTTAAAAAACATCTTGGTTTTTATGACCCTAAAATATCAAATAAAAAAATATTTTATAATGAGATTTTATACATTGAATTATATAGCAGGAAAACAATTATTAATATTTCAAGCGGAGAGAAGTATAGTACTTATTACCCACTTAAATACTGGTATGAAAAATTACATGAATACGGTTTTTCATACTCTCATCAATCTTTTATTGTCAATTTAGCACAAATAAGTGCATTTGGTAAAAATGAAGTATTTCTAATTTCTAACGATGTTATCCCTCTGTCTAGAAATTCTAAGCATACTTTAGAAGCAGAATATGCGAAATATTTACAAGGAGTCTTATAAGATGGTTATAATATTTGATTTACTATCTTTTTTATTAATTAATTATCTTGCTGTAAATCTTTTAACAATAAAACGAAATCATTATGCTAAATATGCACTATTTATATCTACTTACATTTTAATCTGTTTACTCAATTTAAATGGAATAAATATGTTTAAAGCTTTAGGATTACTGATACTATATATAACATATCTTTTAATTCAATATAAGGGAACTTTGTTATCATATTGTTTTGTGGTTATTCCTTTTTTTACATTTCAAATATTTTCCGAAACATTAGTTGCTTTTATTTTATCTAATAACTTCATAGTTCCTTTTTTCCATCATACTTTTTTATTCACTTATTCATTTTCTTTTATATTGGGATTATTCGGATCTTTTATATTTCTTGTAATATTGACACTTTTATACACTAAAATCATAAAATATATCCAAATCAACAATTTACCATATTATACTTGTTTAATCTTTATCGTACCCATAGTATTACTTTTTTTCATGATCATTGAGGCAAACTATTTTAATTCTTTCAATAGTTTCCCTCAACAATACAGTATAATTATTATTTTATGCATATTATCTTATATTTTGACAAGTATTATTTTTATATTGATTATTAATTATAATAAAAATACTTCTGATTTAAAAATTGAAAAATATAAATCAGAACTTATAGAATCAAAATACAAATTAATAAACCAACATTATTTATACAATTTTAATTTCTTTCATAACCTTATTCACTCATACTCACATCTTTATAAATTAATTAATGATAATGAAATCGCTTGTGCAAAAGAAGAAGTACAAAAACTTATGGATGAAACATACAAAGAATTTAATATGATTTATTCAAATTCAATTATCTTAAATTATTTAATAAATCAACGTCTGCAAACATTTAAAAATAAAAATATTGAATGTGTTGCTGTGATAGAAGATGAAAAAATAAACATTATTAATTTTGAAGCACAATTTAATTTTTTTGATTATATTTTGGACATAAGTGAACATCAGGCTGATTTTCTAAAGAATGATCGTTCAATTATTCTTATTAAATCCAAAACCATAGCTAGTAGATTAGTTATACAGTGTATCTTTCCTTATCATGATTTGAATATATCTGCATTTAAAGATAAACTATCTTCTATCCTATATCAATATCAATACCAAATCGATATTGATATTGAAAATAATAATAAACTAAAATTAATTATCTGCTTCTTAGGTAAAAATAAACGTTAGCTTTCCTACTACTCAAAAATTAATATTACCTAAATTGTATTTAGATAATCATCTTTTACAATGACAAGATTGAAAATTTCAATATCATAAAAACATCATTAATTAAAAGTTTATTAAAATCAAAATATTTATTTCAATTTTTTATCAATCCTAACACCAACATATACTGTTTATATTTTATAAAAATTAACAAAACAACTTCATTACAATTCGATATTATGTCATGGAAGGTCAGTTAAACCACTTGAGATGATTGACCAGTTTTATGGAAATTATTGCTTAACATAAATTAGAACAACTTATTACCTATGCTTTAACACTTATCCTTAATCTTAACCACTGATAAAATCAGTGGTATGGACCAGCCCTGTAAGGGCATGTTGTTGTGCAAGTCCTTCTCGACCACTGAAGGTTGACAACCACAACACTTTCACATTTTACCCCTTAAAGGGGTTTTTCTTTTTATTTGATTTTCTCTCCTGTAAATGGATCAATAAATTCTTTCATGCTCATCTGATCTGATAGCTTATCTTCCTGTAATTGATTTTTTATATAATTCTTGACTGCTTCCTCGTTTATGTCCTACTGTCACACAGTAATACCCTTTTGACCAAAATTTTCTATTCCCATATTTATACTTCATGTTTGCATGTCTATCAAATATCATCAATGTTGACTTGCTTTTCAAATATCCCATAAACGCTGATACACCATTCTTCGATATTTTGCTATAATGACTATATGATATTTGCAATTATATGTTGTATGTGAATATTTCACTTTAAAAATCGAATAGTATTACTTGTTTGATGTCGTCATCACACCAGTGTGATGACGATTTTTCTTTTATTTTTGTTTTTCTTTGTAAGCACTATATAATAAAGTTTATTTGAAAAGTTAATTGAATTGATAAGATAGATCCTATAATTTAACGGGAGGATTTAAATTAATCTTTCAGTTTTATTTTTATATAAAATAGATTTAACTATAACCTTACTGTAAAATCAGAATTTCATTATTAATGATTATTTCACGTTCTTCAACCACTTAATTCACAACATCAGCACCAGCAGTAGATAATTATAGCACCACCTATGCAAATGAATAGCACCATTCAAAAAAACTTTCTTAAAATATGAATAAATCTTGTAGAATTGACTTTGTAGTGATATTTTTGATGCCTATCTACAATTAAATATTACATCAAAAAGAATATATATTATATGGCTGGTCAACCTAATCGGAATGATTGATCAGTTTTATCTGAATTAATGATAAACTTAAATCATAATGCTTAATCAGCTATAACTTAATAACCAAGAATGAATATTAGTGGGTTTATAAATAGCTGGACAATGAGTTTGATACATACATTAAATACTCAATTTTACACATTGAAATATCTACAACACGTAATTAAAGAATAGATCTGACAAAAACTTTTTTAGGCATAATAAAAGTTCTTCTTTCGCTATAATAATGATGGTCGGTTCATGATAACAAAAGTGGTGCTAATCTGTGTATTAATGATGCTTTATATGTAAATTGAATATTATAAAATAGTGCTTAAACTCTGTATCGGTAATGCATAACGCATGAAATAATCACCAAATTATATACAAAAAAGAATTTGAATTTTTGGTAACTACTTTAAAGTTTTTCAAAATTACAACGTATAAACTTTAAAAATTTTTAGAATACTAAATACTAGATTTTAAATTACCAAATTTTTTGTATCAAATTTTTTTGTTTTTTATAATTTTCCTTATTTAAAAAACCAGTATATTGAATAGAGTGATGAATTTATTTCTATTTCAAATAATATTTTGAACTCATGTAGACAT
>NZ_JBVAYN010000046.1:0-6661 GCF_055420065.1 Massilimicrobiota sp. mt181 | reverse complement strand
ACAGAAGTGGATGCAATGGCACAAGCGATTCATGATGCTATTAGTAGCCTAGAAAAGAAAGAACAAATAGTGATAAGTGATAGTGATATTCAAGATCCTAATAAGACTTCAAATAATGATGATAAAGTTGATAATGATAAAGTGGTTAAAACAAATGATTCAACAGATATATTAGCTATAAGTGGTTTGTTTATTATATCTTTAGTTGGAATAATCATAATAAAAACGATGTCAAAAAAAAGATATAAATAATTTAACTTTTCATATAAACAAATGAGATCAATTGATATTGAAAGGTGGAGATTTTGAACTTCACCTTTCAAATTTTTATTCATAATGAAAAATTATAAATATATTTATGACTAAAAACTAACTATTTATGTTAGGAAATACGATAATAATGTATATATGATAGAATAAATTGGAAAAAAATGGTAAAATAAAAAAGGTTAAAGTGTATTTTTGTTGATTAAATGGTAATAAATTGTTAGAATTGTAGAGCATAAATGCATATGAATAAGAGGGGTTTGAATGAAAGATAACATAAAAATGTATCAAAGAATATGTTTTTTAATATGTTTGGATAGTTTGTTTGTCGTTTTAGCGTCTTTTTTAGCGATTTTCATAAGATTAGAATTTGTCATGGATTGGGAGATGTGGCAAAATTATTTTCAATGGGTATGGTTGGATATTATCATTTCTATAGCGTCATTTACTCTATTAAACCTTTATCGTAGTTTATGGCGATTTGCTTCAATGGTTGAATTAAGAAAAATGATTGTTTCTGTTTTATTAGCAACTTTTATTAAGTTATTTATATTTGTATTGGTGTTGGGTGTTGTTTTACCACGTTCGTGGTATATTATGGAGCCTATGATTTTATTGATGCTGTGTGGATCTAGTCGTTTTTTATATCGTAATATGCGTTCGTTAAGAAATAAAAAGCATTTGATGTGGAAAGACAAAGATTATACAAATGTTATGATTATTGGAGCTGGAGAAGCTGGAAATATTTTATTAAGAGAAACATATTTAAGTGAACATGTTCATAAACAAGTTGTTTGTTTTATTGATGATGACATCAGAAAACAAGGAAGATTTATGAATGGTGTTCCTATTGTTGGTGGTAAATCATCTATTTTAGAAAATGTAAAAAAGTATGATGTTTCTGAAATTTATATTGCTATTCCTTCAGCAACTGTTCAACAACGAAAAGAGATTATTGAAATATGTAAAGATACAGGTTGTAAATTAAAAATCTTACCTGGAATTTATCAATTAATTAATAATGAAGTTAGTATTTCAAAGTTAAAAAATGTTGAGATAGAAGATTTGTTGGGAAGAGAACCTGTTCAGGTTAATATCAAACAAATAGCATCCTATGTTCAAAATAAAGTTGTAATGATTACTGGTGGAGGAGGTAGTATTGGGAGTGAGTTATGTCGCCAGATTGCTGCTAATCAACCAAAACAGTTAATTATTGTTGATATTTATGAAAATAATGCTTATGATATACAAATGGAATTGAAGGAGAAATATCCTCAATTAGATTTACAAGTGCGAATTGCTTCTATACGTGATGAGAAAAAAATGGATTGTCTGTTTAATGAATTTCGTCCTGAACTTGTTTATCATGCTGCGGCTCATAAACATGTACCTTTAATGGAAGAAAGTCCAAATGAAGCTGTCAAAAATAATGTTTTTGGAACATTGAATTTAGTCAAAGCTGCAGATAAGTATCATGTTAAACGTTTTGTCCAAATTTCTACTGATAAAGCTGTTAACCCGACTAATATTATGGGAGCTACAAAACGTATTTGTGAGATGATTATTCAAACATATGATAAACATTCACAAACTGATTTTACAGCTGTGCGTTTTGGGAATGTTTTAGGGTCTAATGGTTCAGTTATACCATTGTTTAAAAAACAAATTGCTCATGGTGGCCCTGTCACAGTCACTGATAAAAATATTATTCGTTATTTCATGACGATTCCAGAAGCTGTATCATTAGTTATTCAAGCAGGTATTTATGCTCATGGTGGAGAAATATTTGTTTTGGATATGGGAAAACCAATGAAAATAGATGATTTAGCAAGAAATCTTATTAAATTATCTGGATATACACCAGATGTTGATATACCGATTGTTTATACGGGACTAAGACCTGGGGAAAAATTATATGAAGAGTTATTAATGGGAGAAGAAGGACTTCAAAAGACGGAAAATTCGAGTGTGTTTATTGGACATCCAATTGAATTGGATGAAGAAAAATTCTTTAAACAGTTGACAGAACTTCATCATATGGTTGAAAATGAAGAAGACCATGTTAAAGAGAAAGTTCGTGAGATTATTCCTACATATCAACCATATGGTCAATCAAAGGATTAAAAATAGTGAAGAAGGGAAATATACTATGTAATGGTGTATTTCTTTTTCATATTGAAGAGGGTGGTGGCATGAAGAGAAAAATGATAATTATTATCTCGATTTTATGTTTGTTAGCTTTTGCTTTTATTTACGAATTATATGTATCATATTATACTCTTGATGTGACATCGTATAATATTGAAAGTGAAAAGATTAATGAAGATGTTCATATTGTGATGATTGGAGATGTTCATGATGGCCATTGTCAAATAAAACAAAAAGTTATTAAACAGATAGAAGAATTAAAACCTGATCTTATATTATGTGTTGGTGATATTATTGATGATGGATCACAAAATGATAAGGATACACTTGCTTTTTTAAAATCACTCACTGAAATTAGTGATGTTTATATGAGTTTAGGAAATCATGAAATTGCTTATTATCAAGAACATAGTCAAGATTTTAAACATCTTCGTGAAATAGGTGTTACTCTTTTAGAAGAAGATTATGTAGATATCACAATTCATAATCAAAAAATAAGGTTAGGAGGTATGTATCATTATGCTTTCAGTCAAATGACAGGAGGTATAACAAAAGAAGACATGCAAAATAGCCCAACCTATCAATTTTTACATGATATGACAGATACAGAATCATTTCAATTAATGATGGCACACCGCCCTGATAGTTTTATCTTTGCTGATGCAAATCAATGGAATATAGATTTGGTTGTGAGTGGACATTATCATGGAGGACAAATTATTTTACCTTTTATTGGGGGATTATATGCTCCAGAACAAGGATTCTTTCCAACCTATGATTATGGATTATTTCAGTTAAATCATATGCAGATGTTAATTACAAGGGGAATAAGCAGTAGTGGAGAGTATTTGCCTAGGTTTAATAATCCAGGTGAAATTGTTTATATCACATTAAAATAAAACAGTAAGTCTCAAAAACTTACTGTTTTATTTTAATTTCCTTGTAGAATGTTATTGATACGATCTCTCACTTTTTCTATTTCTCCATCTGATGGATAAAAATAGTATAAATAATATCCTTTTTTAACCTCATCATAATGCCATTTATATTCACCATCCATAGAATATGTTTCAATATTCATAAGTGTATCTCTCATACTTAAAAAAAGTTGAAATGCATCAATAAATTGATCTTCAGGCAAATTCGTCATAAAGTTTTCTTGAATACTATCTAATGCAGACATCATATAATCATATGATGGATTTTCAAAAAGTTTATTCATAATACCTTTAATAATTTCCATTTGTTGTAAACCACGAGATCTTTCATTTAATGGTAAAGACTTACGTTCTCTCGCCATCGCGAGAGCTTGTTCTCCATTAACATGATTCATTCCCTTTTGATAATGGAAGTCATTAATTGTGTAATCATAATGACTATAGACATCAATTCCACCAATTTTATCAATTAAATCAATTAAACCATCAAAATTAATTTTGGCATAATAATTGATTTTAACACCTAACTCATGTTCTATACTTGCAATTGAAGATTGAACACCACCCCAATTACCACTATATGATAATTTACTATGCGCATCTTTGATTGGAATATAGCTATATAAGTCTCTAGGAACAACTTGCATAGATGCTTTCTTCGTTGTTGGATTAATAGTCAATAAAATATTGACATCACCTCTACCAGTCCCATTGATTTTTCCATTACAAGATAAATCAACACCACCTAAATAAACTGTAAATGCTTCTTTCGTGATATCTAATTTTTCATTTTGAAAAGTATTTTCAATTGCATATTCTTTAATAAACAATGGACGAATATGATCACGATAATCAGCAACATCCTCTTCTAAATAACTAGAACTTAAAGA
The DNA here is from genome assembly GCF_055420065.1 of Massilimicrobiota sp. mt181. Classification (NCBI taxonomy): domain Bacteria; kingdom Bacillati; phylum Bacillota; class Erysipelotrichia; order Erysipelotrichales; family Erysipelotrichaceae; genus Massiliimicrobium; species Massilimicrobiota sp. mt181. The sequence continues at coordinate 2,418 of NZ_JBVAYN010000046.1, read as the reverse complement.
CGTGATGACTATCATATCAATTTTGTTATCCAACAAGTCCTGATAAGCATCCTTCATATTGTCATATTGCTTTTCTTTCACACCTGTTTTTTCATGTTCTTTTAAGATTTCTCTAGCACGTGTTAATCCTGTAGAATCATCTAAAAAACAACCCATTGTTAATCCATCTAAAGAGCTATTTTCGTCTAATGTTGATTCCTTTAATACATCAATTTCTACAGTTTCAACTTCATCTGTTTGTGTAATTTGATTTGTAAAAGAAGAAGCACGATTAAAAACCAAACACCCAATAACTAAAAGAATACAAAGAATAATATGAAAAACAAGACTTAACTTAGGTAATTTATAAGTACATAAAATCAAAAGTAATAAAATAACAATGACAACAAAAGAAACTATAAACAAAGATAAAGTATTAATATATGCACTTAACTGAAATAAGTTATAAAGGCTTAATATGAAGTTTATTCCTAATAAAACAATACATATTTTCCCTATAATTGAATTCCATATTTTGAAAAACATTGTTTTCATCATTCCCATCCCCTCTTTATAATATAGAATATTATAACATGAAAGAAATCATATTGACAAAAAAAACAAAACTCTCCATAATATTTGTGTAAAAAAGGAGAAAATTATGAACCAAGAGTTTTTAACATTATTAAAAGATGCAAGAAAAAATGAAAAATCACAAATCGTAGATTTAGATTATACACAACTCTATCATTTATCTAAAGAACATGAAGTACTAGCTTTAATATATAATCAAATATATTCATTTCCATCATTTCCAACAGATTTAAAAAATCAATGGAAAAGAGAAGCTATTAAAATTAATGCTATTCAAACCATTAAAACAGATCGTTTTTTAAAGGTTTATCAAAAATTTATTGAAGCAGATATAATTGTATTAGTTGTGAAAGGAATCATATGTCGTTCATTATATCCTCAACCAGAAAATAGACCATCTAATGATGAAGATCTTTATGTACAACAAAAAGATTTTGATAAAGCTAAAAATATTCTTTTGGATAATGATTTTGTATTAGTTGAAAAAGGAGAAGACGTCAGTACATTCTTAGATAGAATCAATGGTCTATCTATTGAATTGCATACAAGCTTGTTTTCTCAAGAATCAAAAGCCTATGGAAAGTTTCAAGATTCATTTGAACATGCCTTTGATTCACCAATACAACATTGTATTTACAATGTGAATGTTTATTCATTATCTTATGATTTGCATTTCTTATTTTTATTAATGCATTTAATTAAACATTTCTTACATGGTGGGGTAGGTATTAGACAAATATTAGATATTGTCATGTATGGTGAACAATATGGACAGTTTATAAATTGGAATTATATCTATACAGTGCTTAAAGATTCCAATTTCTATGTGTTTATTATGAACGTTTTTTCATTAGCTCATGATCTGCTTGATATGTCCTTTGAACATATACAATTATTAGATGACTACGAAACAATCAATAAAGATTATCAGTCATTATTAGATGATATTTTGGATGCGGGAGTTTTTGGAAAATCGACACAAGAAAGACTTCATTCAAGTACAATGACATTGAATGCTATGGAAACAGGGAAGAAATCATTAAAAAAGAGTTTATTTCCAGAAAAATCATATTTAGAAAAAAAATATACTTATCTCAAGAAATATCCGTTTCTACTTCCTATTGCATGGATATCACGTATTATTAGCTATATAGGTAATAAACAACAGGGAAGTGGACAAAAAACAATAGAAATAGGAAATCAACGCATTGAACTATTAAAAAAATATAAGATTATTAAATAGTTATGCACATACTTACGCACATATGCACAAAGTTACGCACACATGTGAATAACTTTGTGCATAACTAGGAGAACAATATGGAAAGAAAAATAAGAGAAGTTGATATAAATGAATATTTACCAATATTACAAGATATTATTAAAACCGGTAAAGACGTCAGCCTTTTGGTATCTGGCAGTTCCATGTCACCATTTTTAATTCATCATCGTGACACAATCATTATATCAAAACAAACGCAACCATTAAAAAGAGGAGACATGGTTTTCTATCAAAGATTAACGGGACAATATGTCATGCATCGTATTCATCATATTGATAAAAAGGGAAACCTCTATATCACAGGTGATGCTCAAACAGAAATAGAAGGACCTGTTTCTCCTAACCAAGTTTTTGGGATTATACATAAGGTGATTCGTAAAGGGAAAAAGCTTCAAAAAGGAAACTTCTGGTGGTGGTTCTTTGAGAAAATATGGATACGCATAGTTCCATTAAGACCATATGTTATAAAAATGGTCTCAGTAGTAAGAAAATAGGTTTGCATGTAATAGGCTTAGAATCGTTATTTCTAAGTCTTTTTTGTATTAGGCTATTATTTTTTAGGC
>NZ_JBVAYN010000045.1:0-6666 GCF_055420065.1 Massilimicrobiota sp. mt181 | reverse complement strand
CAAGGGATTGAAGATGCTCTATGGAAAAATCGCTCCAGATGATGATTTCAAGGTTAGTCATGAGGTGGCATGTGTTCTAGGAGCCTTGACACATGATAAAGAGATTTACAATCATATCGAACAACAGAAAGGAGACGTAAATATGGGACAATATGTATTAAACATCAGCAAGAAAGCCAGACTTGAAGGAAAAGAAGAAGGAAGAAAAGAGGGAATAAAAGAAGGAAAAATAGAAGGCAGAAAAGAAGGTTTACATGAAGGAGTCATCAATACACTACTTCAACAACTTCAATCTAAATTTGGAAAACTATCACCAAAGACTATTCATCAGATTCAAACAAGTAATGATGAACAACTACATGCTTTAACGATACATATTTTAAATATGAATAGTGAAGAAGATGTTATGAAGATACTTATAAATGGATAGGGTACATCTTAATTCAATTTGTTTGTTATTTTTCATGTTCATAAAATAGAAAAAGACAAGCTTGAGAATAGATATCCACAAAAGACGAAATGTGATTTTAAATCAAAACATTTCGTTTTTCTTAAACTACACATTTGTTGAAATTCGTAGTAAAATAAATATATAACAAAGGAGGTTGTACTATGAATAATTTTAGTGAAGATTTAAAGAAAGTCTTACTTGCAGGCATTGGAGCTGTTGCTGTAACAGCTGAAAAATCTAAAGAAGTTGTAGAAGACTTAGTGAAAAAAGGAGAACTAACTGTTGAACAGGGAAAGGTTTTAAATGAAGAATTAAAACATAGTGTTGCTGAAAAGCTTAGAAAACCTGTCAGTGTGGAAACAGTAGAAAAAGATTTACAGGATATGGACGTAGAAGACTTGGAAAAATTAAAAGCACATATTGAAGAATTACAAAAAGCAAAGAATGAAACAAAAGAGTAGTTTAAGTACAAAACGACGTCTTGCACAGATTCTGGCAATACTGAGAAAACATCATTTAACAAAAGGTATTGATCCCGTTAAGTTTAGAATGATCCTGGAGGATTTAGGTCCAACATTTGTCAAAATAGGTCAAATCATGGCTTCTAGACAAGATATGTTTTCTCAGCGTTATTGCCGAGAACTCGTGAAATTAAGAGATAATGTTGCACCTATGAGCACTGAAGTGGTTAAGAGGCTGATAGAAAATGAATATCAGGAAAGTCTTGATCAGGTGTTTGCTGAATTTGATAATGAGCCATTAGGAAGTGCTTCAATTGCACAGGTTCATAAAGCAACATTGAAAGATGGTCGTCGCATTGTTGTGAAAGTTCAGCGTCCAGGTATTTATGAAATGATGGAAAGAGATATTTCTTTAATCCGTCGAGCTGTCAAAATTTTAAAGTTAAATGATGTTTTAGGTAGTGTTGTTGATTTAAATATTGTTTTAGATGAATTTTGGCATACAGCCAAAGAAGAAATGGACTTTTTAAATGAAGCACATTTTGCCAGAAGATTTGCCCATTTGCATGAAAATATACAATACATAGATGCTCCGATGATTATTGATGAATATAGCACCAGCAAAGTTCTGGTGATGGAATATATTGATGGTTATGAAATTGATGATCGTCTGACATTAAAGAATGCTGGGTATGATTTAAAAGAGATAGCTGCCAAATTGGCAGAAAACTATATCAAACAAATTGTTGATGATGGTTTCTTTCATGCCGATCCCCATCCAGGAAATTTAAGAATTCGTGATGGGAAGATTGTTTGGATTGATTTTGGAATGATGGGTATCTTAAATCGTGCTGATAAAGATTTGTTGAAAGATGCTGTTTTGGCTATTGGTCAAAATGATACACAGAAGCTTGTTGATGTGATTTTAACGCTAGGAGAGCATGATAATCGTATTGATTATGCTTTGTTTTATGATAATATTGAAACTTTTATGAAGCATTATGTATCTATGGATTTAACGGATATTAATTTAGGTGATGTGGTACAGGAAATCTTTGTGATTGCCCATCAGCATCGTATTTCCATGCCAAAAGGTGTTAGTATGCTGGCTCGAGGACTTGTGACGATTGAAAGCACTGTGATGCTTGTTGATCCTCATATCAGTATTATTGAAATTGCTGCCAATCATGTAGCCAGTCATATGTCACAACAGTTAGATTATAAAAAAGAATTGACGAAGTCTGCCAAGAAAATCTATGATGCCAGTCAAAATCTATTAACGCTTCCGGCTCAGTTTTCAGATATTATGCGTATGATTATGAAGGGTAGATTAAAAGTCAATCTGGATATCATGGAATCCAGTGTTCCAATGAATGCTATTAATCATATGGTCAATAAACTGATTGTTGGTATTGTCAGTACAGGTCTGCTTATGGCAAGCAGTTTGTTATGTACAACACAGATGACACCTAAAGTATTTGGTATTCCGGCTTTAGGTTTTATAGGTTATATGTCAGCCATTTGTTTGGGAATCTGGTTGTTATTCACTGTTTTGAAGGAAAGAAGGCATAAAAAATAGCTGTATTCATTTGTATAATAATGAATACAGTTTCTTTTTATCTTTGATAATTAAAGATTTATAACGAATTTCAATTAAACCCTCTTTGACAAATTCATTGAGAACTTTGGTGACTGTGACTCTTGATAAACCTAAGATAGAAGCTATTTCTTCGTGAGTATAGTTGATGATTGAACTTTGATGAAGATCCATGCGTCCTAATAAAAAAGCAATTATTTTTTCATAACGATTATAAGTATAAGATCTTTTGATCATATTGGTCAGATAATCACAAGTTTGTGATAATGATTGGAAAATAGCCACCATGAACTCCTGCGATTGCTGAAAATAGGGATAAAGCTGTGTTGGATAACAGGCAAGTAGTTCTACATGAGTGAGTGCTTCTATTGTTGTAGGACGTTTGGCATCTGTGATAAAAGCAGATTCACCAAAAATCTGCCCTTCCTGCAAGATATCCATTGTCACCTCTTTACCATTGGAATTCATGACAAAAACTTTGACTTTTCCTTTGATAATTAAATAAATCAAATCAGCCTCATCTTCTTGCATATAGATTAAATCCGAAGGATAATAAATTTGTTTTCTTCCAGCTTTTTCAAAATAAGGAAAGAATTCTTTTTTTATTTTCATCAACTTTCACCACTTTTCTTGATAATTGTAACATAGATTACATTTTAAAAAAAGAGGATATGATAAAGTCTTGAACGAGGTGAGGGAATATGAAACAAAAAGCTTTAAATCTCATTTATATCATTGTTGGAAATATCTTTATTGCTTTAGCAGTCAATACTTTAATTTTAGAAAATCAAATTATTGTTGGTGGAACTTCTGGAATTGGGAATGTCTTAAATCATTATTTTAATATTCCAGTTTCATTAAGTGTTGGTTTTTTAAATGTTTGTTTATTTTTCATTGGACTTTTTTTCCTAGGCAAAAAATTTGCTATGACAACATTAATATCAACATTCCTGTTCCCAATTGTTTTACAATTCTTTGAAACACATGATATGTTTCATCATTATTTAAATGATCCACTTTTAGCTGCTATCTTAGCAGCCTGTCTTGTAGGTGTAGGAATTGGTTTGATTTTAAGAGCGGGCGCATCTACAGGTGGTGTTGATATTATCGCTATTCTTTTGAATAAAAAATTTGGCTTCCCAGTACATATTGTTTTAAACTGTATTGATTTATCTGTTTTGGTTTTACAGTTTACATTTAATGATACAACACATGTGATTTATGGTGTCATGATTGTCATGATTACAGCTGTTGTTTTAAATAAAACATTAACACAGGGAACAAGTCTTGTTCAATTAACTGTCATCAGTGATCATTATGAAGCCATCAAAGAATCTATATTACATGAATTTGATGCTGGTGTGACATTACTTGCCAGTGAAAAGGGATATACAAAGGAAAATTCTAAGTTGATCTTATCTGTTCTTCCTTATCGTAAATTACCAGCGATTAAGGCCAAGATTCATGACATTGATCCATTAGCTTTTGTGATTGTTTCCCATGTTGAAGAAGTTGGTGGCAAAGGATTCACATTAGAAAAAGTGTAGAAAATAAAAAGTGCATATACGTTGCACTTTTTATTTTTATATGATAAACTGCAGATAGTTAGTTAAAGCTAACTAAAAATATGTATAAAATTGAATAGATATGTTTAAAATAAAAATGGAGGTCAAAAATATGTCATTAATCGGAAAAGAAATTAACGAATTTAAAGTACAATCATATCAAAATGGAGAATTCAAAGAAGTTACAAAAAAAGATTTATTAGGAAAATGGAGTGTTTTCTTCTTCTATCCTGCAGACTTTACTTTTGTTTGTCCAACAGAGTTAGAAGATTTAGCAAATCTTTATGAAGAATTTAAGAAAATCAACTGTGAAATTTATTCAGTATCTTGTGATACACATTATGTGCATAAAGCATGGCATGATGCTTCAAAAACAATTCAGAAAATTCAATATCCTATGTTAGCAGATCCAACTGCAGCCTTAGCAAGAGATTTAGATGTTTATATTGAGGCTGATGGAGTTGCTGAAAGAGGAACATTTGTGATTAACCCTGAAGGAAAAGTTGTTGCTTATGAAGTGATTGCTGGCAATGTAGGACGTAATGCTGATGAATTATTAAGACGTGTACAAGCTTCTCAGTTTGTTGCTGAACATGGAGATGAAGTTTGTCCAGCAAAATGGAAACCAGGAGAAGAAACACTGAAACCATCATTAGATTTAGTAGGCATGTTATAATGTCAAATATTTATGATGCAATTATCGTTGGAGGAGGCCCTGCCGGGCTTTCTGCAGCGATTTATTTATCCAGAGCCAAATACAGTGTCCTGGTTTTAGAAAAAGAAAAAATTGGTGGACAGATTACGATTACTTCAGAAATCGTGAACTATCCAGGTGTTCTAGAAGATTCTGGAGAAGGTTTAACGACAAAAATGCGTCAGCAGGCAGAAAATTTTGGGGCCACATTTCAAGTGGCGGAAGTCAAAAGCTTAAAATTAGACCAGACGATTAAAAAAGTGGAAACAAATCGTGGAACATTTGAAAGTGTTGGACTGGTCTTAGCCACAGGAGCTCATCCTAGAAAGCTAGGTTTCCCAGGTGAAAAAGAATTCCAGGGACGTGGGATTGCTTATTGCGCAACTTGTGATGGTGAGTTTTTTGAAGGGTGTCAGTTATTTGTCATTGGGGGAGGTTTTGCAGCTTGTGAAGAAGCTATCTTTTTAACGCAATATGCATCCCGTGTGACGATGATTGTCAGAGAAGAAGATTTCACTTGTGCTAAGACAATTGCTGATGAAGTGCGAGCTCATGATCAGATTGATGTTGTTTTTGAAACAGAAATTGTGGAAGCAGGTGGGCATGAAACTTTGGAATATGCTGTTTTTAGAAATAATCAAGATCAGTCATTATGGCGCTATGATGCTAACAAAGAGGGACCATTTGGTATCTTTGTTTTTGCTGGATATGTGCCTGAAAATCAACTATTCCATTCGCAACTATCATTGAATCCACAAGGTTATCTCATCACAGATCGTCATCAAAAAACAAGCATAGATGGTGTTTATGGGGCAGGTGATATCTGTGAAAAAGACTTACGTCAAGTTGTAACAGCGGTTAGTGATGGCGCCATTGCGGCCACATCACTAGAAAAATATATCACAGCGATAAAAGAACAATATCATTTAGAAACCAAAGCTTATCAAAAACAGACAGTTCAAGCAAAACATCATCAAACAGAAAACAGTCAAACTTTTATCAGTCAGGACATTCGTGAACAATTAAAACCTATTTTAGAGCGATTAACTGAAGATATTTATTTGATTGGGAAATTATCAAATGATGCCTTTTCATTAGAATTAAAGAATTTTATGGAAGAATTTGCCTCTTTAAGTCCTCATATTTTCTTAGATTATCAGGATATGGAAGAGAGTCCTATGATGTATATTGCCAATGACCACCAACAGGATTTAGGTATTCATTATCATCTTGTGCCAGGTGGACATGAATTTAATTCATTTGTTTTAGCTGTTTACAATGCAGCGAGTGTTGGTCAACCTTTAGATGAAAAGATAGTGGCAGCTATTCAAAATTTAAAGTCACATCATATTCAGGTCTTTGTATCCTTATCTTGTACAATGTGCCCAGAAGTTGTACAGGCAACGCAACGTATGGCCTTATTAAATAATCAGATTCAAACTTCTATTTATGATTTATCACATTATCCTGAATATAAAGAACAATACCGTATTATGAGCGTTCCTTGTATGGTCATTGATGGACAACAGGTTCATTTTGGTAAGAAAAATATTGAAGATATTATAAAATTATTATAGAAAGCTTCATGAAAGTGAGGCTTTCTGTTTTTTTACCTAGACATTTCACCAAAGATAGCATAGTTTATATGGAGGTGAAACGAATTGGACTTTAATGAAAATCAATATGAATATGATGATTCCTATATGCCACGAGCTATGATCCAACCATGGGGCTGGTGGTGGTTCTTCCCACCATTTTTTGGACCACCAATGGTTCCGCCAAGACCACCCCATCATCAGCCGAGGCCGCCAAGACCACCAGGACCACCTAGACCACCAAGGCCTCCTCGACCAAGAAGTATAACAGAAGAAGACACAATGTATTAAGTTGTGTCTTTT
>NZ_JBVAYN010000044.1:0-7487 GCF_055420065.1 Massilimicrobiota sp. mt181 | reverse complement strand
AAATGGGGATAATTCACTTATCCCTTTTTTTATTTATATGGGAAAAAGGACATATAAAAAATCCGATAGCATTATTCAAAGTGCCTATCGGATTTTTCCATATCTATTTATTTTTAAGCAATTGGGCAGCAGCTTCATCAACAATCAAGATACAATCAGGATGATCTTGTAATGCACTAGCTGGAACATCTGTTGTTTTTGGTCCTTCAACAGTTGCTTGAATAGCTCTTGCTTTACCTTCACCAGAAGCAATCAGTAAAACTTTTTTGGCTTTCATAATATTAGCAATTCCCATACTTACAGCTTGTTTAGGTACATCTTCAATTTTTCCATTGAAGAATAAACGTGCGTTGTCTTCAATTGTTGATTGTTTTAAATCAACTTTATGTGTTACTGAATCAAAAGGTGTTCCTGGTTCATTAAATCCAATATGTCCATTAGAACCAATACCTAACAATTGAATATCAATAGGATTTTCTTCTAATAATTGATTGTATGCTTTGCATTCTTCATCAATATTTCCTTTTCCTTTTGGAACATGAACATTGTCCATATTGATGTCTAATTCATTAAATAAGTTATGGCACATAAAATAGTGGTAACTTTGTGGATGAGATTGATCTAAACCAAAATATTCATCAAGATTAAATGTTTTAATATCTTTATATGATGTTCCATTTTTTTTATGATCTTCTCTCATTAATTCATAAAGCCTAATAGGTGTAGATCCCGTAGCTAAACCTAAATTGGCAGATGGATTGTTTTTTACAACATCCAACATAATTTCACAAGCTTTTTGACTTGCTTCTTCATAATCTTTTACAATAATGACTTTCATTTGTGTCCCTCCTATAATATATCTCTATTATATAACAAGACCATTGAAATGAAAAGGGACTATTTTCATATTTTGAAAATAGTATTTTCCATAAATATAGAAAGATTAATCTTTATTTTATATGAAAAATAAGGTAAAATAAGACTATATGGAGGTAGGTCAAAATGACAATGATTAAAGGTATTGCGGCATCTAATGGTATTGCAATTGCGAAAGCATACAAATTAGTTATGCCTGATTTAACAGTTACAAAAGAAACTGTTGAAGATGTAGAAAAAGAAATTAAAGCTTACGAAGAAGCAATGGAATGTACAAGTAAGCAACTTGAAGCAATTAAAGAAGCTGCTTCAAAAAATTTATCTGCTGAAGAAGCAGCTGTTTTTGATGCGCATGCACTTGTTTTATCTGACCCTGAATTGAAGACTCAAGTTGAAGATAAAATTAAGAATGAAAAATGTAATGCTGCTGCTGCATTAGAAGAAGTTGCAAATACATTTGTAACAATGTTTGAATCTATGGGGGATGAATACTTTAGAGAAAGAGCTGCTGACATTAAAGATGTTTCTCGTCGTCTTTTAGCTAATCTTTTAGGTAAATCATTACCTAACCCAGCATTGATTGATGAAGAAGTTGTAATTATCGCAGATGATTTAACTCCTTCTGATACAGCACAATTGAATAAAAATCTTGTAAGAGGATTTGCAACAAACATTGGGGGAAGAACATCACATTCAGCTATCATGGCAAGAAGTTTGGAAATTCCTGCTGTTGTGGCATGTAAAACAATTACTGATGAAGTTAAAGACGGAGATATGATTGCTCTTGATGGTATTGAAGGAGTTGTCATGATCAATCCTGATGAAGAGACAATTAAAGAATATACAAAGAAACGTGATGAATATATTGCTTATAGAGAAGAATTAAAGAAATTAGTTAATGAAAAAACTGTATCAACTGATGGTCATCAAGTTGAATTGGTTGCGAATATCGGTTCACCAAAAGATCTTGAAGGTGTTAAAGAAAATGGTGGAGAAGGTGTTGGATTATTCAGAACTGAATTCTTATATATGGAATCTGCTGAATTACCAAGTGAAGATAAACAATTTGAAGTTTATAAAGAAATTCTTGAAGGAATGGCAGGTAAACCTGTTGTTGTAAGAACATTGGATATTGGTGGAGATAAAGAAATTGAAGCTATCGATTTACCAAAAGAAATGAATCCATTCTTAGGTGTTCGTGCTATTCGTTTATGTTTCCAAAGAGAAGATATCTTTAGAACACAATTAAGAGCGTTATTGAGAGCATCTGTTTATGGTGATTTAAGAATTATGTTCCCAATGATTGCGACATTAGGTGAATTTAGAAAAGCTAAAGGTATTTTAATGGAAGAAAAAGAAAAATTAGTTGCTGAAGGTGTTAAAGTATCTGATACTATTCAAGTTGGTATTATGATTGAAATTCCTGCAGCTGCTGTATTAGCAGATCAGTTTGCTAAAGAAGTTGATTTCTTCTCAATTGGTACTAATGACTTAATTCAATATACATTTGCTGCTGATAGAATGTCTTCAGGTGTATCTTACTTATATCAACCATTTAATCCTTCAATCTTACGTTTGGTTAAACATGTTATTGAATCAGCTCATAAAGAAGGAAAATGGGCAGGTATGTGTGGAGAAATGGCAGGAGAACCAATGGCTGCACCATTATTACTTGGTTTAGGTCTTGATGAATTCTCTATGTCTGCTACATCTATCTTAGCACAAAGAAAACTTATCAGAAGCTTATCTCAAAAAGAAATGGCAGATTTAGCTAATCAGGCTATTAACTGTACAACAATGGAAGAAGTTGTTGCTTTAGTAGAAAAAGTTGTAAAAAAATAAAAGACATGAAATAAATAAAGCCAGTAAAGAAAATTATTCTTTATTGGCTTTTTTAAATATGTGTTCTTCTATAATCTCCACAATACTTTCTAAAAATTTCTGATCTTCTGTTGTGAATCTATTAAATGATGGAGAATCAATATCCAAAACAGCAACAAGATTGTTATTGACAATAATGGGGAGAACAATTTCACTTTTACTACGACTATCACAGGCAATATGTCCACTGAATTGATGAACATCTGGTACGCAAACGACTTTATGCAATAGAGCGGCCTTTCCACATACACCTTGACCTATAGGAAGTCTCGTGCAAGCAACTCGACCCTGAAAAGGTCCTAGAACCAATTCGTTGTCTTCTAACAAATAAAAACCAACCCAATTGATATCATGTAAAATTTCATTTAAAAAAGCAGAAATATTCGCTAAATTAGCAACGAGATGATTTTCATCTCTAACAAGTTCATAGGCTTGTTGTAAAAATAATTGTGTATCCATTGCTTTCACCTCTTTTTTAGTATAACATAAGTATATCATAGAATTAAGAGGTAATAAAAATGGAAAATCAAAAGTTCAAAGGATATGGAATGTTTGAAAATCATCCAGAATATACTCGTGCTATAGCAAGACGTGAAAATATTTATCAGCGAAGATTTGATTTGAGAAGCGAATTTGCAAGAGATTATACAAGAATCATTTTTTCACAGGCTTATCGACGTTTAAAACATAAAACGCAAGTCTTTTTTGCTGTAGAAAATGATCATATCTGTACACGTAGTGAACATGTCAATCTGGTTGAATCTATTGCTTATACAATAGCTAATCAATTAGGTTTGAATACAGAATTAACCAAAGCAATAGCAATGGGACATGATTTGGGTCATGCTCCTTTTGGACATGGGGGAGAAAGTATTTTAACTGAAATCGCTAAATCTCATCATTTAGAGAAATTTTGGCATGAGAAAAATAGTTTACATTTTGTTGATGATATTGAGTTGTTAGAAGATAATAATCATAATCAGCACAATCTTAATTTAACATATGCAGTTAGAGATGGAATTATATCACATTGTGGAGAAATGAATCAAAAATATATTCAAAGACGTCATGAGTATATTGATTTAAATGATTATCAATATGCCGGTGAATATAATCCATGGACATATGAAGGATGCGTTGTCAAAATGTCTGATAAAATTGCTTATCTAGCAAGAGACATTGAAGATGCATTAAGTTTAAAGGTTTTATCACAACAACAGGTGGATGATTTAAGAAATCAATTAAATCATATGGGAGAACATCAATTTTATGCTATTAATAATGGCTCTATTGTCAATTATTTTATTCATGATGTCATTGAAAATTCAAATATTGAAAAAGGTATAGGTTTATCACAGGAAGCATTTGAAAAAATGAAAGTCATTATGAAATTTAATTATCAAAATATTTATTTAATTAAAAGAGTTCAAATACATGAAAAATATGTATCATTGATACTACATTCAATTTTTGATTTTTTATATGATTATAAAGATAAAACAGATTTTATAAGTGCATTAAATAAAGATTTAAAACAATATCCTAAACTTATAGGTCATTATCTTGCCTGGTTAGAAAAATATGCTTTTATTCCTCAATATCCAAAAAAACAACAATATCAAAATCATGTTGTATATGATTTTGTACAAGATCCACAAGCTTTTGAGAAAAGTATTATAGATTATTTGGCTGGAATGACAGATGCTTTCATTATTCAATTATTTAATGAGCTGATTTCTTTTTAAAAAATATTTAAGTGAGTCCAAATATGTGATAAAATAAAGCAATGAAATGAGGGATGATAATGCCAATTAAAATACCTGATAATTTACCTGCTGCAAAAATATTAAAAGAAGAAAATATCTTCATTATGGATGAAACACGAGCAACAACACAAAGAATTAGACCTTTAAAGTTATTAATTTTAAATATTATGCCAACCAAAATTGTTACAGAAACACAATTATTAAGATTATTATCTAATACACCATTGCAGATGGAAGTTGATTGGATACATATGGCTTCGCATGAATCAAAAAATGTTTCTAAAGAACATTTATTAGCATTTTATAAAACTTTTGATGACATAAAGGAAAACAGATATGATGGTTTGATTATTACCGGAGCCCCTGTTGAAAAGTTAAAATTTGAAGAAGTGGATTATTGGCAAGAGTTAACACAATTGTTAGAATGGTCAAAAACTCATGTTTTCAGTTGCTTTTTTATATGTTGGGCTGCTCAAGCTGCACTCTATTATTTCTACGGAGTATCTAAATATTTATTACCACATAAATTAACAGGTGTCTATCTTCATCATACCAATGTAACAAAGATGAAAAGAAAAATTTTGAGGGGATTTGACTATCAATTTTATGCACCACATTCAAGATATACAAGTGTTTCTAAAGAAGATATAGAAAAAATTGATAATTTAGATATTTTGGCAGAATCTGAAGAAGCAGGTGTTTATATTGTTGCATCAAAGGATGGATCACATTTTTTCATAACAGGACATCCTGAATATGATCCAGATACTTTGGACAAAGAATATAAACGTGATTTAGCTAATCCAGATATTGTCAGTGAAATGCCAAAGAATTATTACTTAAATGACGATATTCATAGTGAGATACAAGTCAAATGGCGTTCTCATGCTTATTTGATTTTTGCAAATTGGTTAAACTATTATGTTTATCAGGAAACGCCTTATAATTTGGAAGATTTAAAAGAAAGATGATATTTATTAGCAGATTATGGAAATTCTGCTAAAAAAATCATCTTTTTTTTGTTGAAAAAACCTAAAACTGATTGAATTTTATGTAGCCATTATATATAATTTTTCTTGGAATGTAATGAAAGAAGGGGGTTTTTTTAATGAGAAAAAAGTTATTTCGAGTGTTTATGTTAGTTATCTCTTTAACGCTAGTTATGGGGTTGTTTATAAATATTTCAAATCAAAATAATATAGAGGCAAAAGATTCTACACAGGACGGTCCTGAAGTCACTGATTATTTTACTATAATTAATGAAGATGGAAGTTCAATGGTTATTGATTTTGACGATATTGAAAATGATGATTCTGAAATCATTGAACAAACAAAGGAGTATGATTTGGTCGCAAATTATGGTGATGAGCAAGAAGTTATCGCTACTTATGAGACAGAAGATGAAGCTCAGGCAGCCTTGAATCGAAGATTAAAACTCAGATCATTTGCGACATACTCTGTTGAAGAAAATACAAAAGCTATTGAATATGGTGTTGTTTATTTAAAATCTACAGGTCATGATGGTAATAGTTATTTAACTTATGATAATGTTTTAACTGGTTATGATGGATATACAACAGGAAGTTACGCCAAAGATGCTGCTTATATTGGTACAGTCAATGGAAAAATTCGTGCAAAACAAGCGGGAACAATAATGGATTTTGACTCACGTGACGTTACTATTGTAGATTATAAAGATGCTAATATTTCATATTACTATGTGGAAAATGGTTATTTATATCATAGATATTATTATGGATCAAATGGTAATTATAGTTCTCAAAGAGTAGGTAAAAAACCGAGTTATTTAAATACAGGTACGAAGTATTATAGTTATGATGGTCATTATTTCTATACAAGTTATCCAACAATGATTAAAGACTATCAAAATAGCAATACATCTTATCCTAATGCAGTTAATAAATCAAATCCTTTCTATAATTATTATCAATTTCTTTCACATCGTTCTAAAACAACTTTAACTGCATCAAATTTTGATGCAATTACAAATGATAAAGTTGGTTCTAGTTCATCAAAAATGAAGAATATGGGACAATATTATATTGAAAATCAAAATACATATGGAGTTAATGCTTTATTAATGTTTGGTGTATCAGGAAATGAAAGTGCTTGGGGAACAAGTTCAATTGCGCAAGATAAAAATAATTTATTTGGACATGGAGCTGTAGATAGTAATCCTTATTATGGGGCTAATGGTTATGCAAATCCTCAAACCAGTATTCAGTATCATGCAGAAAAATTTATATCTAATGGATATTTGGATAATGAGGATTGGCGTTATAATGGAGGACATTTAGGAGATAAATTATCTGGTATCAATGTTCGCTATGCTTCAGATCCTTATTGGGGAGAAAAAGCTGCAAGTGTAAACTATTATTATAATTATGGAAGTGATTATAACAAATATACAATTGGTATTATTAATGAACAACAAAAAAGTTATAAACTTTATAAAGAACCTGCTTCAACAGTTGCTCATACATTGGGAAGTGGTAGAAGCCCACGTACATATAATTTACCAGTCATTATCTTAGATACTGTGACTGTATCTGGTAAAAAATGGTATAAGATTCAAAGTGATACAGCATTAAATGAATCACGTACAGATACGGATTGGGATAATCAATATAAATTTTCAAGAGATTATTTATATGTTCCAGCTTCAGATGTTACTATAGTTGTCAATGGAACTAACAGTAGTACATCAGATGGATCAACATCTTATATCACTGGAGATGTTAATGGTGATGGAAAAATTTCATCTAGTGATTTGCTAAAATTAGAAAAATATATTATTAATTCTTCTAAAAATAATTTAACATCCCTACAAAAAGAAGCTGCTGATATTAACAATGATGGAAAAATAACAACAAGTGATTTATTGAAATTAGAAAAATATATAGTTTTTGGTACAAAATTTTAATGAATGGAGTTTTTTATGAA
>NZ_JBVAYN010000043.1:0-7997 GCF_055420065.1 Massilimicrobiota sp. mt181 | reverse complement strand
CAGACACAGGCATTTGATAATTTAAATCAATTAGATAAAGATATTGATGAAATAGAAAAGATATTTGATAAAGCGACACCTAAAAAAGCAAAACCTATGTATCTTCCATTGGTCTCCACTCCTTATCGTTGCCCTTGTTGTGGCACTTTAGTAAGAAGTGAAATAGAAAAATTTAATTACTGCCACAATTGTGGTCAGGCGATAGATTGGTGTGAATGATAATGAAAATAAAAGCAGAAAGGAAAAATAGTTTAATAGAATTAGAAACAGACAGTGTTAAATTAATTAATTTCTTCTATTATTTGCTAAAAACATTTAGATTTGAAATTAAATATATTGATTGGAGTAAAAAAGATGTTGAATAAACTTAAGTATAAAATAAGTGAAATAAGAAAAATGTTTGAAATTCATTGCCCTGATTGTGGCGGAATAATGAAATATGAGTTTTATGACCCTGTGCATAAAGTAGATGTATTTAAATGTCAAGACTGTGAAAAGGAGTGGGTTTGATTATGACTAAAAAAGAATGTGAAACTGCATTAAGTAAATTATGGGATAACACTTTTGGAACTGATTGCATAACAGGCGAAGATTTAGATAAATATGTAGATGTAATTAATGGTTTGATTCAATACGTATTTAATCCACAACTATACAAATTTGAAGATTTGAAAGTAGGTATGTGGGTATGGGATGATAAATTAAATGCGTGTTTCTTGATAAAAGAACTAAAACCACAATCGTATTGGAACGTTATAATTTATGCCAATTATTTAACAGATACTTTTGAAGAAATGCATTTTGAAAAAAATCGTTTCTATCCTGTAACAAAGGCTATGGAGTATCAAAAATGAGAGTTGATGAACACATACCAGTGTCTATATCAATAAAACATGAAAAAGATAAGACAATCATAGAGCTGGATAAAGATTGTGAACTTAGATTATATATAGCACCAGATTCTAGAAATAATGGTGTGATAGTATTTTCGGAAAAGGAAGTGAAAGACAATGATTAAGAATTGTTTGAATTGCAAACATTGTAGTCAAAATAACTATACAACTAGTGAATATTATGGATTTAGATGTGAAATAAAAAGAAGATATTTTGATTATAATTTTAAGCAATTAATAAAGGGGATACTATGTCTTTTCTATGAAGAAAAGGAAGTGAAAGATTTTGGATAAAATAGATTTGATGAAAGAATTGATAAATCTATATCAGCAAAGAGAATTTGTTCAGCTTCCTTGTACGCAGCTGATTATAGATAAATATATAAAGAAGCTTGAATTAAAACTAAAAGCATTGCTGTAAACAAAAAAATCGAGAGATCACTCTCGATTTAACTTAAAAACATTTGCTACATGGCTCAAGTCCTCTTGATTTAGCCTCACTTAAACTTATTTGTCTGGCTTTATCAGGATTCATTCTTCCGCAGTTTGGTTTGTTATGGTACTTAGATCCAGTAGCAGAAATCCAGACCTGTCCTCCAACTGGAGTGCTTTCTACACTGCTGTTAGATGAACTGCTGCTTTTTGAACTGTTTGAAGAACTTGAGTTAGATGATGAACTCTTCTTGTTGCTTGTACTGCTTGAAGAACTCTTTTTATTGCTACTGCTTGTAGAACTTGACGAACTTTTAGAACTGCTAGAAGATCCTTTGTTGTCAAATTCCGTCTTAACAACTTTTCCATTCAATGTGTATGTATAAGCATAATGACTTGGTGTCATTGTACTTGTATTTGGATATGTAATGATTGCAGTGAAATCTGTACAACCCCCAGCTTTTCTGATAGATTCTTCCATGTCTGCTTGTTTACCAGTTCTATTCAAAGTACTGTTTTGAGGTGTAATGTTATAAGCATTTGAAACACCACCTAATGAATCAGCAATAACATGTCCTTCATCTAGATCTTTTGCTTCAACACCAGGAACTTTCGCTTCATCACTGCAATACCTTCCTGACGAAGTTACATCTTCAGCGTCATCGTCTTGAAGCACAATTTCTTTGGCTACAACTTTTACAAGTTGTCCATATTTGTTAGTGAAGGCCCAGTATTCTCTGTCACCGTAACCAATATCAACAGCTGCATTTGCTACTCTGTTTCCAGAAAGACTACAGAAGTTTACGTCAATAATTTGGTATCCATCAAACATTTCATCATTTGAAGTCGTACTATTTGATGTTGATTTATCAGATGATGTTGAATTGTCTGTTGAAGTTGTTTTAGTCGATTCTGTTTTCTCCTTAACACCATCTTCCGTAGTGTTGCTTGTTTTCTGTTCATTATCAACAGAAATATTTTCGGTCTGCGGATCGTCTAATGATGCCGCATCTGTTGTTTCTGGAGTCCATGGACTTACACCAGCAAAGAGAATAGATAAAGCCATTAGTACACCTAAAGTGCCATATAATTTCTTTCGAGTAAATTGTCTAATATCATTTTTACGTGCAAAGACAATAAAACCTGCAATTACTAGAATGTATCCAATTCCCATAATTAGTGGTGAATTTAATCCTACTGCAATTCCACTCACAACAAATAAAAGCATGAAGATACAGATAATTGCTCTTAAAATAATTTTAAATTTTCTCATGAATATTTCCTCCCCATACTTTTTAATGATAACACGAATTGAATATAATTTACACAAAAACAAAGGAGTTGATTAATTAATGAAAGAAGTAGTCATAAATTTTTTTGCTGGTTTAGGAATTATAGAATCAGTTATTTTATTTGTTGGAGGAATAATTTTAATTAAAGCTATAAGGAATTTTGAAGAATGAATATAACTAAACAACAGTTTGCTGAATTTGTCGAAGCTAACAGAAAGAAAATCAGCAATAATGGTAACGATTATAGCATAATGTCAATTGAAAGATGGAAGCTGACCTCACTTGATATAAATACATACATATACATTGCAGATCATTATG
Source organism: Massilimicrobiota sp. mt181 (assembly GCF_055420065.1). Taxonomy (NCBI): domain Bacteria; kingdom Bacillati; phylum Bacillota; class Erysipelotrichia; order Erysipelotrichales; family Erysipelotrichaceae; genus Massiliimicrobium; species Massilimicrobiota sp. mt181. The sequence continues at coordinate 5,059 of NZ_JBVAYN010000043.1, read as the reverse complement.
AAGAACTGAAAAGAAAATTCAATAGACAATAGAATTTGGGAGGTAACGGAATGTCATATAGTGATGAAGAAAAACAGATTATTAAAAAAGTAAAGGAATATCTTAAATGTATTAGAATTCTAAAGCAGGAAAGACTGACCCTGAAGTATGAATATGATGATATTCCATTGCCACAGTCACCGAATATAGGCAGTGAAATGCCTGGAGGATCTATCAAGGAAAAGGATCAGCAGCTTAATTCAAGAATAGTGCGACGAGAGTTGCTATTGCAACGAATGAAGATGTTTGATGAAGTCATTGACAGATTTACATATACGCTCTATCTTCTGAAAGGTGGGCAGAGAACCATCGTCAACTGCTTTGTTGATTCGAGGGGATATGGCGATATGGTTCAAAAGCTGGAAGAAACGTATTTCATAAACGAGAGAGCATATTCGAGAAACATAAATGACATATGCTTGGAACTGTCGAAGTATATTGACTATGAGAATCCACCTAGAATTGAAGATTTGAATAGGAAGTTTAATGAAATAATAAGAAAAATGAATTAAAGAAACAAACTTCTAATGTAGGTTATAAACTTATAGTATTTTGTATAGATGAAATATCAGGGACGATTTTTTTATGATATTATTCTAGAATATAAAATAATACAAAATTTGTAAGTATTTCATATTAATATTGTAAATGGAGGTATTTTTTATGTATAATAAATACAGAGGTGAATTACATATGAAACCAAGAGTATTTGTAAGCTCTACATTTTACGATTTAAAATATATTAGGGAAGATTTAGCAAATTTCATTAAAGCTCATGACTTTGAACCCATTATGTTTGAGGATGGAGATATTGGATATACACCTGGAAAGGAATTAGATGACTCATGCTATGAAAGTATGAGAAACTCTGATATGACCATTTTAATTATAGGTGGACAATATGGAAGTGCGGCAACAGGAGAAAATGATAAAATATCTCAATTTATTTCTATAACAAGAAATGAATTTAGAACAGCTATTAGAAATTCTATTCCTGTTTTTTGCTTTATAGATAAAGCAGTTTCTTCTGAATTTGAAATTTATAAATTAAATAGGGAAAATTTAGAAAAAAACAATGATAGTATTTTGTTTAAAGCAACAAAAAATATCAATATTTTTAGATTTATTGAAGAAATATACATGATTGGTAAAATACCTATTAATACATTTGAAAGATCAGAAGATATAAAAGACTTTTTAGGGAAACAGTGGGCAGACATGTTTAAAAAGTATTTAATTAATTTAAAAGATAAAAATACGATAAATGATATGCAAGAAACATTATCAGAAATGAAATCTATAGTAAATGAAATGAATATTATGATTAAAGGTGTTGGTCGAAAAGTTATAAGTAACAATGAAGAGTATAATAGTTTGTTGGAAGAACAATCTAAAATCAGAGTTTCTGAATTATGTGATGAAATAACTAAAAATATTGAAATTGATACAATGACAAAAGCATTAAATGATAATCAAAAGAATAAATGTATCACAACTCTTCTTGATGCTTTAATAAATGTAAATAAATTTGTAGATAATTTTGTTTTTTCTTCTAGTAAAGAATTACAAGATTTAGCTCAAGAAGCAGCAATGAAATTAAAGAAAGAACTAAGATTATCAGGTATGCGATTGTCTAGAGTATCTAATGAGTTGATAATGGCAAATAGAAAAATTATTGAGTTAGATAATAATACGAAAGATTATGATTTATTAATCAGTTATTTATCCAAGACTAAAAATTTCAATCAAATATTTAGTTTAAGATATTCATAATTAATTTTTTAGAATTCAAACATTATATCTTTATAAAATAATATCTAAAAAGATTATCTATATATTATTTAAATATTTTCAATAATTTTGTATCGTTAAATAGTGAGGAGGCTGTAACGAAATAACTTTTTAAAGAGTTGATTTTGTTTCAGCTCTTTTCTTTTTATAAGTTCTGTCCGTAGTTTGTCCGTAAAATGTCCGTAGTTTGTCCGTAGATTGTCAGTGATAAAGTATGCTATTATGTTATCGTAGAAAAAATTCTACAGGACAGTTCTTCTCATCTGTTCCTAAGAGATCATCATAATATCGATGATCTTTTTGTTTTATAAGATAAGTTATGTAATAAAATTAAAGAAATTGCATATAATAAAATTGACAATATAATATATATGTAGTACAATGTATTACGAAAGGAGAACTTTCATTTTTGAATAGCTAGTATAAGAATAGAATAAAAAGAAAATTTGATTCAAGTTAAAGTCAACGTTAAAGAAAATAATTAAGAAGATCGAAAGTGAAAGTAAAAAAAGAAAAATGAAAAAACAATCAGAAAAAAGTGGAGGTGAGTATTATGAGCTTTTCCATTAGATTGAATAAAGAGGAGGAAGAATTAGCAAAACGTTATGCTGCGTTACATGGTTTTTCACTAGGCGAAGCTTTCAAAAAAGCGTTATTCGAAAAAATAGAGTACGAATATGATGTAGCAATAGCTGAACAAGCTCATAATGAATTTGTGAAAGATAATAAAACGCTTAGTCATGACGATTTGCTAAAATTATTCGAAGAAAATGAAAATTAAAAAATTCAAAGTGGAATACTCTAGAAGAGCAGTAAAGCAATTTAAGAAAATGGATAGCTACACAAGAACAATGCTTCTAAATTGGATTTCTAAAAATCTTGTTGATTGCGAAGATCCTTTTGCTCATGGGAAGGAGCTTAAAGGAAATTTAAAAGGTCAATGGAGATATCGTGTTGGTGATTATCGCATTTTATGTGAAATTCATGATGATGTTTTAGTTATTCTTGTATTGACCGTTGGACACAGAAGAGATATTTACAAATAAATATCTCTTTTATTTTGCAAAAAAGAATAATCAGGAGGTGGTGATATGACTTGAAAGACAAACAGGAGATGGCATATGAGGATTACATAAATGGGATGAAATATAAAGACATCGCCAAGAAGTATGATGTTTCTATAAGTGCTGTTAAGTCATGGAAATCACGATACTGGAAAGATAAAAAGTTGCAACCAAAAAAGCAAAGGTTGCAACCAAAAAAAGTTGCAAAGAAACAGGCTGAAAAGATAGCCGAAAACATGGTTTATGAAAATGGAGAGCTGGATGAAGAACGCCAGCTCTTTTGCATTTACTATCTGAAATATTTCAACCAGGTAAAAGCTCTGCTTAAGATTCGACCGGATTATAAATATGAATCAGCATGCGTCATAGCCAACAGACTTATGAAGGAAGAAGCAGTTCAAAAGGAAATCAGGAGGCTTAAAAAGGAAATGTTCACGGAAGCACTTCTTGATCCGCACGACATTGTTCAAAAATACATAGATATTGCATTCTATGATGCTACTGATTACGCAACTTTTGATGGAAACAAAGTAAGGCTTAAAGATAGTTCTAAAGTTGATGGAACAATCATCCAGGAAGTGAAACAGGGTCGTGATGGTATTTCAATAAAGTTTGCTGACAGGATGAAAGCATTGGATTGGTTAACCAAGCACCTGGATATGGCCAATGACGAACAGAGAGCCAAGATTGAACTGATTAAAGCACAAACTGAGAAGCTCAATCGTGATTCATCAGGTGATGATCCAGAAGATGATGGAGTGATTATTATCAATGACATCTAATGGTAGTAAAAAAACAGTAAGATTATCTGATATTATCATTCCCAAGTATCAGCCTCTTGTAAATGATAAGGATCATATGCACAAGATCATTGATTCAGGACGTGCGGGAACAAAATCTTCTTTCATTGCTATTCTTGCTGTTTGGATGATTGTTTCAACACCTCAGACAGCTGTTATATTCATGAGAAAGCATCACAACAAGCTGAGAAAAACAGTCTATAAGGAAGTCATTCGTGCAATCAAGCGTCTTGGGTTGAGCAAGAAAATGTTCATCATCAAGAAAAGCCCGATGGAAATTACTTACAAAAAGAATGGCAACACAATCTACTTTACTGGTTCCGATTCTATTGATGACACCAAAGGTATGATTGATGAAGAAAGAGTCATTCGTATGGTTTGCTTGGATGAGCTTACAGAATTCTTCGACAGTGGTGAGGGAGAAGATGAATTATCTAATATAGAAGCTACATTCGTTCGTGGTAATGATGAGCATTTTGACATGTATTATCTTTTCAATCCGCCAAAAAATGCCAATGCACCTATCATGAGATGGGTCAAGAGAATGGAAAAGCGTGAAGACTGCATTCACATTCACAGCGATTATAGAGATGTTCCAATTGAATGGCTTGGTAAAAAGCTGATTGCAGCTGCTGAAGCAATGAAGAAAGCTAATCAGACACTTTACGAGTGGATTTGGTTGGGATTGTGTTCTGGATCAGCTGAAACAGTATATTACATGTTTAAAAAAGAGATGATCATCAATTCAAAGAGTTTTGAAGATCTCATTCATGTTGGAATTTCTATTGACTATGGTCAGCTGAATGCAACAACATACCAGGCATTCGGATTAAATCAATCAACAATGAAAATTGAAGGCATGGATGAATACTATCACAGTGGTCGTGAAAGTGGAACACAGAAGCCACCAAGTGAATATGCCAAAGATTTTGTATCATTCTATAAATATATTGAAGATCTCATGAATGGTGGAAAGACTGGTGGCCAGAGAAAGAAGATAGAGGCAGTATTCATAGATCCATCAGCAAGAGGACTTGCTGAAGAAATAAAAAGAATACTTCCTGAAGCAAGAATTGTTCCAGCAGACAATAGAGTTGCTTTGGGAATCGAGAGAACACAAAAGATGTTCTCTTTTTTTAAGCTCTTTTTAAACAGGACTCAGGAGCATCTTATTGATGAGATGGATTTATACAAATATAACAAAGATTTATTAGATAAGGGCAAGGAAGAAGTAATTAAACAAAATGATCACTGCTGTGATGCAATGCGATATTACATCATGGGTATGTGGAAATATCTTAAAATGCTGCTTCCATACACGGAAAGGGGTGATAAGTAAGTGAATATAAAAGAAAGTGTAAAGAA
>NZ_JBVAYN010000042.1:0-8432 GCF_055420065.1 Massilimicrobiota sp. mt181 | reverse complement strand
GAAAACAATGGATCAACTGAATCAGGCAAATGAATACACATATCAGGTGTTAGAAAAACTTCTGGAATTCTCAAAAGATGAGGGTATTTCTACTGAACAAAGACAAAAAATCTATGATATTATTGAAGATATCGAAGAGGTTCGTCACATCTTATATGAATTAAAAAATCAAATGCGTTCAAGTATAGCATAGATAGATGTCATTTTAGACATCTATCTTTTTGTATAACGTTGAATAAATTGAAAGATTTTCTGATAGTAGGTTTGAGGATCGACTGAACAGCTGCAGGCATGGCTGGCACCTTGGATAATCAATTTCTCTTTAGGACAGTTAGCTTGATCATATAGTTCATTAACCATTTCACAGGGGACAAAATCATCATCACTACCATGAATAAAAAGAATCGGCACATGACTTTTTTGAACCTGCTGTATCGGCTGAACATCTTTGAGATTATATCCAGCTCTGATTTTCGTCACAATGCTTGCCATATTCAAGGCGATTTCACTTTGCCATTTTGACATAGGAAAATGTGTTTGAAAGACATCCCAGACACTGGTATATCCACAATCCTCTATGACAGCTTTGACTTGCGTTGGCAAATTCTCTCCTGCCACATTCATCACAGTCGCACCACCCATAGAAACACCGTATAAAATAATCTGTGCCTGCTGATTTTTCGATAAAATATAGTCAATCCAGCCCATAATATCCAAACGATCATCCCAGCCCATCCCAATATAATCACCTTCACTTTGTCCATGTCCTCTCAAATCAGGTATTAACAAATTATAACCTTCCTGATAAAAATGTTGAATAGGAGAAATGATACTCGCCCCATCACTGCGATAACCATGAACCATAATGACATAGATAGGATTGTCCTGTTCAACATAATAAGCATGTAAAAAAAGATCATCATAACTTTGAATGGACACATGAACACTATGCTGGTCTAACCATTGATATGACTCTGTCTGTTCTTTTTGTGTATTGATATTTTCAAACAGCGAATGAGAAGAAGCTGGATTTAAAGTATAATCATAGAGATAATTACCGATATACAAAGTGATTCCTATTATAAACAAAAAAACGACTAACAAAATCACAAGAATGATTTTTATCATTTTTTTCACTTTTCCATCATCACCTCATTATTCTTTTTTTCTTTTTTGCATATAGTGTGTTATAATCATGAAAAGGAGGATTTCAATATGTCATTTCAAAAAATAAATATCCAGGATTTACAGATGAATGCCTGGAATGATATTGGTAAACATTGGATGCTTATTACAGCTGGAGATGATCAAAAAGTCAATACAATGACAGCTTCCTGGGGTGGTGTCGGTGTTTTATGGGGACAAGATGTTGTTCATGCTTATATTCGTCCTCAACGCTATACAAAACAATTTGTTGATCAGCAGTCATGCTTTTCTTTATCATTTTTTGATGATCACAAAAAAGAACTTTCTGTTTTAGGAAGTGTCTCAGGTAGAGATACAGATAAAATCAAAGATGTTGATTTTCATGTCACATATCTTGATGGTGTTCCTACTTTCGAAGAAGCAAGACTGGTTTTTATTGTTGAAAAGATTTATGAAGATCTGATCAAACCAGAAAACTTTATTGATTCATCCTTAAATGAAAAATGGTATCCTGACCAAGATTATCACACAGTTTACATTGCGAAAATCAAAGGTGTTTATGTCCAAAAGGCATAAACCCTTTTCTTTATTTATATGATGTTTTTTTTCATTTAGAAACATCATTATTTATTGTTTACGTGATTTCAAAAAGTATTCAAAAAATGATGCCTTCGCATCATTTTTCATTCATCCTCTAAAACAACAGCAGTTCCCATCAACATGGGCTTTAATGTATCTCTCAAATCAAAACAAATACCCAAAACGGCATTGGCTCCTTTTTCCTGTGCTTTTTCACTTAAACGCTTTAATGCCGTTTCCAGATATTTTTCCATATTCATTGCTAATCTGGTTGGACGAACAGCATCATCATAAGCAAAAACAATTCCCAAGTCTTTCACAATTTTCTTACCAGGATAAGAAGATAAAGTTGTTGTAATCATAAAAATCATTCCTCCTGATTCCATTATACCATGAAAACAGAAGACGTCTTCAAAAATAATATGATGAAATATTATAAGCCTTGTGCCAGCAGTTCCACCATATGCCAACATTCTCCTTGCCCCAAACGAATACCTTTTTCACATCCATTACAATAGACAACGACTTTCTGGTGATGATATCTTTGAACCCATTGTTTCATCTTTTCTGTTTGTTTCTCTTGTGGAAGCAGATGAATATCTTTTTGAATCGCCTGGAAAGTTTGTGGTGCCAATTCTATACAGTCTGGCGATAAAGCATTATAACGCCAAACTCCACAGAAACGTGTTTTTTCGAAACAATCTGGCATTTCAATTATATGAAAATTCATTTGCTTTAGACACTCTCTGATGGCTTTTTGAAAATTTTGATGATTCTTCATACGCCAGCAATCCTGTATAATGATGGCTTGTTGGTGATGATTGACAAAAGGAAACGCTTGATCGTTAAGAATATACTCATATAAACTCAGACATTGATTATTTGGGTAAACTTCATCCAATATCAATTGACACATAGTACAATTATGGACAATTGTATCCCCTTCCTTCAACAATTGTTGTTTGGTACGACAACATTGTTCAATAACTGCACCTTTTTTTAACATATATTGTTCTATTTTAGCGATGGCTTGAGGATGATTTTTTCTCACATCACAACCTGGTAAATAATGTAACATTTTATTCCTCCTTCCAAGACAAATTCTCACCACGGGTTTGAATCACTTGCTTATACCACTCAAATGACTTCTTTTTATATCTTTTCCCACTTCCTTGACCAAAATCATTTAAATCCACATAAATAAGACCATATCTTTTTTTCATTTCTCCTGTTCCAGCTGACACAATATCCACTGGTGCCCACATTGTATATCCAAAACAATCAATATCATCTTTTTCAATCGCATCTTTCATAGCCTGAATATGTTGCTTTAAATAATCAATACGATAGTCATCATTGACTGTTCCATTTTCAAAGTGATCAATAGCTCCCAACCCATTTTCTGAAATGAATAAGGGAATCTGATAACGATCATAAATCAAATTCAATGATATTCTTAAACCTAATGGATCAATCTGCCATCCCCAATCGGTTGTTTCAAGATAAGGATTCATACCACCATCCAAAAGATTACCATTAGCACTTTTTTCAACATTTTGACCTTCAACCAAAGACGAATAATAACTAAAACTATAAAAATCAACAACACCATTTTTTAAAATTTCTTCATCTCCTGCTTCTATATCAAAATGAGCATTCATTATCTTTTGATAGGCTGTACATGTATTGGTATATTTTCCTCTGATTTGTACATCAGAAAAGTAATAAATAGGTAAAAGGCGCTCATGCAACAATAACTGGTCTTGTGGATGACACGTCTGAGCGTAACAACAATTATATAAAATCATATTGCCAAAATGAAAATCGGAACATATTTTTCTTCCTTCAATAATTGTCTTGGCACTTGCCAGCAGCTGGTAATGAGCTGCCTGAAACATCACATCCGTTCGATTTTCATCTTCCTGATAAATGATTCCTGCCTGATGCCATGGTGTTTTGGCGATAAACAAGGAATTGATTTCATTAAATGTAATCCAATACTTCACCAAATGCTGATATCTTTTCATAACGACACAGGCATATCTGACAAACAAATCTACTAGCTTTCGATTACGCCAGCCTCCATATTTTTTTACTAACGCTAAAGGCATTTCAAAATGATGTAAAGTAATAATCGGTTCAATACCATAGTGACGAAGTTCATTCAAAACCGATTCATAAAACTTTAATCCTGCTTCATTAGGCTCTACATCATCACCATTGGGAAAAATTCTAGCCCAGGAAATCGACATTCTTAAACACTTGAATCCCATTTTTGCAAATAAAGCAATATCTTCTTTGTAATGATGGTAAAAATCTGTTGCCTGATGACTTGGATAATAGACACCTTCATGAACATATGAATGAATTTCTCTTTCATGTCCATGACTGGCACCCATTTCCACATCATTAATACTTAATCCTTTACCTCCCTCATTATAACCACCTTCATATTGATTGGCAGCACAAGCACCACCCCATAAAAAGTCTTCTCTCATCCTTCTTCCTCCTTTTCTTCAATATAAAAGTTTTCCCAAAGAAAAGATAGAGGTTCTATGATCATTGGTTTGTTGAACCGTTTTTTTCTACATATAAAAAGAAAAAAATGAAATCTTGTTTCATTCTTCCTTCATTACTTCATATGTCGCAAAACGATTATGTTCTGATTGTTTAGAAATATCAATACGCCTGTGTATATTTTCCTCATAATCCATTTGAAAATAACATGAATATAAAATATCTAAGATCAACTTAATACTATTCTCATTCACAAAACCACCAATCTTAGAATAAAGTTTTTCTCTTGTCGATATATATAAAACAACATCACTATATTGTTTTAACTGATTATCTCCTAAACTTGTAATCACAATGATGGGAATCCCTTTTGCCTTGGCACTTTGTGCCAGCTTGATCATATTTTCAATTTGTCCCGAATAAGAAATCAACAAAAGGCAATCTTCTTTTTTCATTGTTGAAAGAGTAAATAATTCTTCACCCATAACTAAGGGAATATTCACCATCTTTCCTAAACGATTCATATTCAACTGAAACATCTGCCCTAACAATAAGGGATAGGATATAGCCGAAAGATGGATCACTTGTGCTTTCTTTAAGATTTGCAGGGCTTTTTGTAAAGTATCATGAGTTATCAGTGATAAAGTATCGTCCATGGCTTCTTTAGATAATTGGGTTATTTTTCCAGCAATATTTTGAATTGAATCATTTTGTTGGAAAGGAAAATTAGGATTGATATCTTGAAAATGGCTATCCTGATATGTCAATTCTTTTAGAAATTCATGTTTAAACTCTTCAAAACCTTGATATCCCAATTTCTGTGCTAAACGGACAACCGTTGAAGCTGATGTGTATGAAGCTTTCGCAATATCATGAACACTCATATGTTCAATCTGATATTCCATTTGAAGAATATAATCTAATGCTGCCTGCTGCCCCGAGGAAAAAGTCATCTTTTCAATTTTTTGTTTAATCATAGCGCTCACTCCTTCCTTTTATTTTAACATGTCCACTATATAAAAACAGCATCAACTTATTTGTTGATGCTATCCTTATATTCTAAATACTCATCAAATGTTGATAAGCGATCAATACATCCTTGTGGTGTCAGTTCAATAATTCTATTGGCAATAGTCTGAACAAACTGATGGTCATGTGAAGCAAATAAGATATTTTCCTTAAAACGCATCAATCCTTCATTGAGTGCCTGTATAGATTCCAAATCCAAATGGTTTGTTGGTTCATCTAAAATTAAAACATTGGCATTTTCCATCATCATTTTAGCTAACATACATCTGACTTTTTCTCCTCCTGAAAGAACATTAGCTTTTTTCAAAGCTTCTTCACCAGAAAATAAAACTCTTCCCAGCCAACCTCTTAAGTCCTGTTCATAGGCATCTTCATCAGCATATTGTCTTAACCAGTCAACCAGAGTTAATTCACAATGATCAAAATATTCATTATTATCCTTTGGAAAATAAGATCTTGAAGTTGTGACACCCCATTGGAATGTTCCTGTATAATCTGTAATTTCACCCATAATGATTTTAAAGAAACTTGTAACAGCTAGTTCATGATCAGACAGGAATGCTACCTTATCTTTTGCTGATAATGAGAAAGAAACATGATTAAGAATCTTTTCTCCATTGTATTCATAACTTAAATCTTCCACTGTCAAAACAATATTTCCCACTTCTCTTTCAGGAGTAAAACCAATAAAAGGATATCTTCTTAATGACGGTTTGATATCAACCATTTCTAAATTATCTAACAACTTTTTACGTGATGTCGCCTGTTTCGCCTTAGAAGCATTGGCACTAAAACGGGCAATGAATTCTTCAAGTTCTTTTTTCTTCGCTTCTGCTTTCTTATTGATTTCCTTTGCCTGTTTTAACATCATCTGTGAATATTCATACCAGAAATCATAGTTTCCAACATAAAGTTGAATCTTACTGTAATCGATATCAGCAATATGTGTACACACTTTATTTAAGAAATGTCTATCATGTGATACAACAATCACTGTATTAGGAAAGTTTAATAAGAAATTTTCTAACCATGTTACACTTTTTAAATCCAAATGGTTTGTTGGTTCGTCCAATAAAAGAATATCAGGATTGCCAAATAAAGCCTGTGCCAACAACACTTTCACCTTTTGCTGATCCCCTAATTCTTTCATCAATAAATGATGATATTCACCTGTCACACCTAAACCATTCAAAAGAATTTCGGCATCTGTTTCAGCATTCCAACCATCCATTTCCATGAACTCACCTTCTAAATCAGCAAGTTCTATACCATCCTCATCATTAAAGTCAGGTTTAGCATAGAGTTCTTCTTTACGAAGCATGATTTCATATAAACGTTTATTACCCATTAAAACAGTCTTAATGACTTCCTGATCATCATAGGCAAAGTGATCCTGCTTCAATACGGAAAGTCTCTGACCTGGTGTGATAATGACTTCTCCTTTATTGGGTTCAATTTCACCAGATAAGATTTTTAAAAATGTAGACTTTCCAGCTCCATTAGCACCAATAATTCCATAACAGTTTCCCTCAGTAAACTGAATAGAAACATTTTCAAACAAGGCACGATCGCCATATCTTAAAGATACATTTTGTGTTGCTATCATAAAATTTCTCCTTTTTTACAAATCCATTCTATTATACATGATAGAATCATTTTTGCAATGAAAGAGTATAAAGAAAAAGATACAATTTTTACATCATATTGTTCATGTCATCAATAATATCATCCATCATTGGTAGTGATGCCACATGAACATCAATCTGACATTCATCACAAATAGAAACTAATGAACTATAAACCCTTGGATTTCTTATAAAAATATCCGTTGGTTTTCCATAGTCTTCCATAATTTCACAAAACATTTTGATACATTCTGAAATTTCATCATCTTCAGGTCTCAATATATTCGCTTTGATAATTTGTTGAGAAGCAACATCCAAAATGAGGATGACAAGCGAGCTGACTGGTCGATCATATCCTTCATCCACAAAACCACCAGTTAAATAAGTCATATCAATAATATACTGATTTTGAGACAATGGTAACTGTTTTAAATAATGCAGATACTCCTGATCTTCCAACTCTACAACATAGAATTTATCAATATCTTCTAATCTTTGCATCGCTTCATATTTCCAACCATGATCTTCATATGCATAAAGTATTTCACCATTATCAAAGTCCACATTAACTTCATGATTCATATAAGCTTTCATAAGTGGAATCAAATGCTGAAAGACTTGTACAAAAATCTTTGCTTGTTGGTCATTGATTTCATAAGGATAAAATCTTGGCGCAAAGGATAGAAAATAAGGCCACTGTCCTTTCCCTCTATATTTTAATCCTAATTTTTTGATGATGTCTTTTTGTCCTTTTGGAACCTCTTCACGATTTCCCATATAAAATGTTAAACAGTTTTGATCAAACATGACATATTGAGTCACTGACAAATCCATATATTCATGAGAAACACTACACAAATCTGCATAACCTTCTTCTCCTTCATATATAGATAAACCAATACAATCTCCTAATTTTCCCATGATGGTACAATAATATGTTTAATCACCTATTTTTAAAGCCACATAATCTTCACTCCATAAAGCTTCCCAAGGTTTTAATTGGACCCATTCATCAACATATGTATATAATTGTTGCCAAAGTTCATATTTTTCCATTTTCTCATTCCTTATCTTTATATTATCTGAAACCACATCAAAAAGAAATCATTATTTAATTAATTGTCTTGGATTTTTATACATCATAATTTCTCTTTGTCTTTGTAAAGATGCATAAGCATAGATACTTGTTGTGGTAATGGAACTATGTCCTCATATTTTTTGAATATAAGTAATATCTACATCCTGTTCTAAAAGCATGGTCGCAAAGGTATGTCTAAACATATGTGGAGTGATATGAAAACCTTCACTATATTTCTTGATCATATAACGAACAGACTGTTCTGTTAAACGATGATATTGATTGTTAATAAAGAAATAGTCTTGTTGCATCATTTGATCATAAAAAGCTTCCTGATACTCTTTTAATGCTTGATAAACGTCTTCTCCTAAAAAGATGACTCTTTCCTTTGCATTTTTTCCATAAAATCTAACCCTAGATAAATGTTGGTAGATATATTTGAAATATATCGATTATAT
>NZ_JBVAYN010000041.1:0-8999 GCF_055420065.1 Massilimicrobiota sp. mt181 | reverse complement strand
AAAATGAGAAGTTCGGGAAAATCTCGAACTTTTTTTGTAGACAATTGATGAAATTTCTTCTATTATAGAAAAGCTCTATAAAAAAATGTAGAAGTATGCTATAATACAACCGTTAAAATCAAATGAAAGAAAATATAACAGGGAAGTTATATTGATAATGAAAAGATTTTCTATAACATTGATGAATAAGAAATATATTTTCCAATCGCTATTGGTTTTACCATGATGGATTTTTTAATGTTATAGGAAAATATATAAAATAAATGTTGATTCAGACATGTTTTGACAATCAAAAAAAGTATATTATATATAGATAATATTAATAGTTGTGTTTGTTTTATTGAGTTTCAATAGTTAATTTATAAAGAATAGGTTATATAAATCGTCATTTTAGGAAGATGTACACAGAAATATTGCTTCTTCCTTTTATTACCTATATTTATTAGTCATATAGGATTGTAGTATGAAAAAATAAGAAATAAAGTGAAGGAGGAAAAAAGATGTCAAAGGTTATCGCTGTTACAAATCAAAAGGGTGGAGTAGGAAAAACCACAACCAGTGTTAATTTAAGTGCAGCTCTTGCGTATATGGGGAAAAAAGTTTTATTGATAGATATTGATCCTCAAGCAAATGCGACACAAGGATTAGGTGTAGATCGTTCATCTTTAGAATATACAATATATGATGCAATTACACAAAATATGCCTATCAAAGACATTAAGATACCTTCTGGAGTGGATAACCTTGATATTGTTCCTGCTAATATAGATTTAGCTGGTGTTGAAATAGAATTATCACAAGTGAAGTCTGGAAGAGAACAAAGATTGAAATCGGCTTTAGGTGATGATAAAAAACAGTATGATTATGTGATTATTGATTGTCCACCAGCATTAGGTTTATTAAATACAAATGCTTTGACAGCAGCTGATTCTGTTTTGATACCTGTGCAATGTGAATACTATGCATTGGAAGGATTAACACAGTTATTGAATACGATACTATTAACGCAAAAAGTTTTTAATGAAGATTTAACTATTGAAGGTGTTTTGTTGACAATGTTGGATGCAAGAACAAATTTAGGTGTTGAAGTGTCTCAGGAAGTCAGAAAGTATTTTAGAGAAAAAGTCTATGATGTTGTGATTCCAAGAAATATTAAGTTATCCGAAGCACCATCAGAAGGATTGAATATTTTTGATTATGATGCTCATTCTGAAGGAGCTAAGGCGTATGCAAAACTTGCAAAGGAAGTGGTGAAACGTAATGGCCGCAAGTAAAAAGAAAAAGAGTGGTTTAGGAAAAGGGTTAAATGAACTGTTTCAAGGTGAAGATATTCAGACAATGATAGATGCGATTGAGAAGAAACCATCTCAATTTGCGCAAGTTCAAGTCCCAATTGATCAGATTCGACCAAATCCATATCAACCAAGAAAGCATTTTGATGAAGAAAAATTAAATGAATTAGCACAATCTATTAAAGAACATGGTATTTTTCAACCGATTATTTTAAAAGAAGCTATTCAGGGATATGAAATTGTTGCTGGAGAGAGACGTTATCGTGCTGCATCTTTAGTTGGTTTGAAAGAGATTCCTGCCATTATTGTTGATTTTACTGATCAACAGATGATGGAAATTGCTTTACTTGAAAATATTCAAAGAGAAGATTTGAACGCTATTGAGGAAGCACAGGCTTATCAGAATATGATGAAAAAGTTAAATCTGACACAAGAAGAATTAGCCAAACGCATTGGAAAATCAAGAGCCCATGTTGCCAATACAGTGAGACTTTTAAAAATGCCACAGAAGTTACAGAATTATGTTTTAGAAGGTACTCTCACAATGGGACATATTAAACCTTTAATCACTATTGATGAAAAGAAAGCTTTAGAAGTCGCTAAAAAAGCTATTGACCAGCAATTATCTGTCAGAGAAGTGGAAGATATTATCAAAGGAATTAAACTTCAGGAAGCAAGAAAAGCAAAACCGAAAGAAGCTAAACCTCAAGAATATGTTTATGTTGAAGGTTTATTAAGAAAAAAATATCGTACGAAGATTAAAGTTGATGATCATACCATTACTTTAAAATATACAGATACTAAAGATTTAAACCGTATTTTAGAGTTAATGGGAGTTATTGAAGAAGAATAGAAGAGGTGTGATGCCTCTTCTATTTGTATTTAAGTAAGTCTTTATGAGTTCTGCGGTAGTATTTTGTACGTTCATAGTCATGTGGATACTGATGATAAGCCTCTTCAATATGACGAGGGTCATCAAGAGGAATTTCAAGTTGATGAAAATGTTGAATAATATCA
Organism: Massilimicrobiota sp. mt181; assembly: GCF_055420065.1. Lineage (NCBI taxonomy): Bacteria > Bacillati > Bacillota > Erysipelotrichia > Erysipelotrichales > Erysipelotrichaceae > Massiliimicrobium > Massilimicrobiota sp. mt181. The sequence continues at coordinate 6,690 of NZ_JBVAYN010000041.1, read as the reverse complement.
ATAAAATCATCTTTATTCTTTAACGTGAATTTATAAATACCTTCATCACTGATACAATCTAAAGTGACTTTAAAGGTATAATCACTAAATAAACCAAATTGTACAAATTGGGCAGTTAAATCCATCTTTATTTCTTTAATATCTTTCAAATCAAAAGATATATCATCATTACGAACGTTCTTAAATTCTGCATGAGAGCCACGAATATATAAAGGTGTACTGTTTTTTAAAATATTATTATCGATAGGATGACCATCAATGATCATATAGACAGTTTGTCTTGAAACATATTCTTTTTTCTTGTCTTCAACTTTCATAGTTATATCTTCATGAGTGTTAGTGTCTTGATAAGAAATTTCGTCTTTATCAAATTCATAGAGAAGTGTATCTTGATGAACAACCTGATTGATTTTTTCCAGGAAAGATTTTTGAGAAGCCTGATTTTGATGAATTGTTGTTTTCACTCCACCATCATAGATGTAAATCATTGTTTTTCCATAGCTGGCAATGACAGGATCATGTGTAACCAGAACGATAGTTGTGCCTTGATGATTCAATTGTGATAAGAAACTTAATAATTTATGAGAATTTTTAGAATCTAGGTTACCTGTTGGTTCGTCACAGAAAAGAATTTCAGGTTGATTAACTAAAGCACGAGCAATTGCGACTCTTTGACATTCTCCACCAGAACATTCATGCGGGAATTTATCAAGAATATCTTCAATTTCAAGCATCTTGGCTAAATCCATGACTTTCTTCTCAATTATTTTTGCTTTCTGTTTTCCTAGTATAATAGGAGCAGCTATATTATCATAGATAGATAAGTAGGGAATCAGATTATGATTTTGAAAAACAAAACCTGTTTTTTGATATCTAAATTCACATAATTCATCTTTACTCATTGTTGAGACACTTTGATGAAAGACTTTAATATCACCACGTGTCACCTGATCTAATGTAGATAGGCAATTCAATAGAGTGCTTTTACCAGATCCAGAAGGCCCCATAATACATATAAAATCACCTTGTTCAAGTTGAAAATTGACATTATTCAAAGCATAAATATTTTTTCCACGTTTTAAAAAGATATCTTGGTCATAAATTTTAGAGATATTATTCGCTTCTATTAAGATATTTGACATGATCTGAAACCTCCTTAATACATTGTTTTTCTTTAATTATCATCAATATCAAAAACATGAAGTAGATAACGATATATAAAATTTCTAGTCCTGTCATAATGCTTTTTGATAAATAACCTTGCATGACAATGTAGGAACCTAAATAGTGAATATAAATCAAAGGAATAATGATAACAAGAAAGATAAATAATATATTTTTAAATAGTGATATTTTAAATAATTGTTTTTGATTGTAACCTAAAGCATATTGTGTGGCATAGATATTGAAGGTGGATTTGAGGTATAAGGAAAATTTAATAATAAGACACAACAGTAGCATGATCAGCATCATCATGAAACACGGAATAATAAATGCATTGATATTTGAAGTGGTTTCACCCATTAACAAGAACATAAACATCACAGGGACAACGATTGCGTGAATATTGGCAATTGAGACAAGTTGATTGGTTAAATCAATGAATCCAGAAATGCTGTAGAAAAGAAATGGATGTTGTAAGATACTTTGATGACATATATCAAATAAGAGAGGAATAAATGTATTGATAATGATAATCATGGAAGCAAGACTCAAAGAAAAATATATGAGTTTATTTTGTAATAGTGTATCAGTTATTAGAGCATATAAGGCATAAAAGAAAATATAGATTGCAAAAAAGGATGTAATGACTTGAGTGATAGGGAATTTTCTTTTTAAGGAATGTCTGCTCATAGCGATGAGATAGGGAGCACCTTTTTGGACTGATTTATGATTGATTGTTGTAGAAAGATGACATTCAATCTGTGTAAATTGTTGGGTACTGACAGCTAGTACCAAAATAACAGTTATAATAAGGAAACAGAAATAAAGAAATAGATTGTTGCTCAAATCAAAATGAAAAGAAAATGTCATTTGCAGAATATGGAGTAAACTATTGATGGCATACATCAAAAATAAACCCAATATGATGCCTAATCCAAAAGCAATAATAAGAAGAATAGCATATTGTAAAATCAGATAGATAAATAAATCTTTTGGTTTTCTTCCAAACAGTAATAACATTGAAAACTCTTGTTGTTTACTTTGAATAAAATATTTTGTAATAAAAACACTTAATACAACTGCAATGGCTAAAGCCAAAGTTGGAATACTGCTGAGTGAGAGCATTGTCATATAATTAGAAGTCGCAATACAATCATACATAGCGATTAAACAAAACTCAAAAGCAGCTAAAACAGTTAAAAGAATCAATAACAATAGGTAGTCTTTCTTTTGATTGGTGACGACTTTCTTTATGAATTCAAACATATATCTTCCCTCCTGATATTATTGAACACTATTGAGTTACTCTATAGTCAATAGTTTTTTTATTTTCTACTTATATCATACAACTATAAAAAAATAATTTAAATAATTCTTGATATTATAAATAAAAAATGTAACAGTATTATCTCTATTAAATATAGTTTTAAAAACTACATTTATATTGACATCGATATTAATCTTTGTTACTTTATAAGAAAGAGATTATAGATTCGAGGAGATAAGTTATGAAAATTATGACTGACACAGGGGCTTTGTTGTCACCACAAGAAGGAGAAAAAATGGGAGTAGAAGTTCTTCCATTAAATGTAATCGCCGATAAGAAAAGCTATAAAGAATATGTTGATATCACAAGTCAGGAATTTTTAGAAATTGTTAAGGAAGGTCATGTTCCAAGTTCTTCGCAGCCTTCTATTGGTGAAACGATTGAAATGTTTGAAAAATATCCAGATGAAGATATATTGGTTATCAATATGGCTGATGGACTATCTGGAACTTATCAAAGCACCATGAGTGCTAAGGCAAGTGTAGATCATGGAGACAATATTCATATTATAAATTCCATGACTTTATGTGGTCCGCAAAGATATCTTGTGGAAAAGGCTGTGGCTTTAAGAGATAAAGGTATGGATATTCATCATATTATGAAAGAATTACATAAAAGTATAGCGGCAGAGAAATCATTTTTAATCCCTCAAGATTTTGGATTTTTAAAACGTGGAGGACGTTTAACCCCTCTAGCAGCAACGCTTGGTGGTATGTTAAAGATTACACCCATTATGACCACAACAAAAGATGCAAAACGATTGGAAAAATATGCAATGAAAAAAACTTTTAAAAGTGCTGTCAAAGAAATTATAAAAGCATTTCAGGAATTAGGTGTAAATGAAGATTTTAAAATCTATGTGACTCATGCTGGAGTACTTAAACAGGCGCAAGATGTTGTGAAACAATTACAAAGTGTTTTTGAAAATACCATCATTGAAATATATGAGCTGTCTCCTGTTTTTATTGCTCAAGGAGGACCTGGATGTATTGCTATACAGGCAATTAGAATGTAATTTGATGGGAATATGGGTTATTGGCTATTGTCAATAGCCTTTTATGTTATAATTAGAAAAAGGGATGGTGCTTATATGCATGAGTTTATGAAAATATTTTTAACAGGTGGATTTTTTATATCGTTGATTAGTATTATAGCATGGTGGCAATTGTTTAAGAAAGCACACCTGAAAGGATGGTATGCTTTGATTCCTATTTATAATATTTATTCTTTTTGTAAGATGGTCACAAGTTCTGGATGGACAATGATTATTTTACTGATTCCTTTTGTCAATATCATCTTTATTATTTATCTGCTCATGAGATTATCATATGCATTTGGACATGGTTTCTTATTTGCTTTAGGATTATTTTTCTTTTATCCACTATTTATATTGATTTTGGCTTTTGGATTATCACAGTACAGAAGACTATCTTAAATTTGTTTCAAAAATAAAGGGGTGAAAGAATGAACTGCCAAGATATTTTAAAGTTCCAAGGAAAATGGAGACATTATCAACAAAATGTATTGAATCAATTTGATATTTATAAACGTGACCAAAAGATTCATATTGTCGCAGCACCAGGGTCTGGGAAGACGACATTAGGGATTGAAATGATGAGAAAAATTAATAAACCAACATTAATCCTTGTGCCTACAATTACGATTCGTCAGCAGTGGGTGGGAAGAATCAATGAGGCTTTTTTGATTGAGGGATTGAATAGTGATGATTATATTTCACAAGATTTAAAACATTTAAAATTAATTAATGTCTCTACTTACCAATCTATTCATAGTGCTATGAAAAAAGTTCAGGCGAAAGAAGATGAAGAAAACATAGACTATCATGACTTTTCATTAGTTGAAGCGATGCAAAAGGCTGGTATTGAAACATTATGTTTAGATGAGTGTCATCATTTAAGAACAGAATGGTGGAAAGCATTGGAAGCATTCAAGAAACAGGTCAATTTTTCTTTTACCATTTCTTTGACTGCAACACCACCCTATGATTCTTCACTTTCTATGTGGAACAGGTATATAGATATGTGTGGAGAGATTGACGTTGAGATTACAGTGCCTGAGTTAGTCAAAGAAGGCAGTTTATGTCCGCATCAGGATTATGTGTATTTTAATTATCCAACAAAAGAAGAAACTACTCAGATTAAAGCTTTTGAAGATCGGGTTCACGATGTTTTTCAATTCTTAATGAAAGATTCAAGATTAGAAAAGGCTATTCAATCACATCCCTATGCTTTATCTGTGGAACATTTAGATGAGGCTTTAGAAAATCCTGCATATTTATCATCTATCCTGATTTATTTAGAAAGTAAACAGTTATCATATCCAAAAGAATATTCGAAAATATTAGGAACAAAAAAATTAGAAGACATGTCAGAAAAATGGTTAGAAATATTATTACAAGGATTTTTCTTTGATGATTGCCAATCTTATACAATTGACGAAAAAGATTTTCATGAGCTTTATCAGTATGTCAAATCACATGGATTGATAGACAAAAAGAAAGTCGTTATGCAGGTAGATATTGCTTTTGAAAAAATGCTTATTTCATCTGTAGGAAAAAGTGATAGTATTCGTGAGATTGTTTTTCATGAATATGAACATATGCAGCAAGATTTGAAATTGTTAATACTCACAGATTATATTAAATCAGAATATGAAAAAGCTATTGGAAATGATCAAATGAGTGTTCATGCTTTAGGGGTTTTGCCATTTTTTGAAATGTTGAGAAGAGAAAGCAAGAAACGTAATCAACCCATACAACTAGCGGTATTGTGTGGTTCAGTTGTGATTATTCCTACGTCTTTGAAAGAACAGCTGTTAAATCTTGTTTCACAAAAAGAGGCAGTCATCTTTAAGCCATTTCATCTTGTTGATGATTATATTCAAGTTGATACGAAAAATCATCAACACCAAATTGTAGAAGCTGTCAGTACACTGTTTGAACAGGAAAACATACAGGTATTAATTGGAACAAAGTCATTACTTGGAGAAGGGTGGGATTCACCTTGTGTGAACACTCTGATTTTAGCGAGTTTTGTAGGTTCATTTATGTTAAGCAATCAAATGCGTGGAAGAGCGATACGTACTTATGCTAAAAATCCTAATAAAGTCAGTCATATTTGGCATCTGGTATGTGTCCCACCAACAAAAGGAATTATTAATTCTCGTCAACAGATTAGTGATACTGAAAGTGATTTTGAAAATCTTCAACGCAGAATGGAACATTTCTTAGGACTTCATTATGAACAAGATTATATTGAAAATGGGATTAAAAGATTAACAGCTATTCAATATCCATTAAATAAAAATAATATGAAAAAAACCAATCAAAAGATGTTTCAATTATCCTCATCTCGCTCTCAATTACAACAAAGATGGCAACATTCTTTAGCTATTTATGACAAGATAGAAGTGGTGGATGAAGTAGAAACAGAAAATCAGGAGATTACAATTGTTTTATTGCATGATGCGATAAGACATGTCATACTGATTGCGTTGAGTTTCATTATCACTTTCATTATAGGAATTGTGATAGCAAAGGTATTGCATATACGTAATACCTATATGATTTACGCTGTATTTACATATATTTTAGCAGGTGTTATCAGTGTATTGTGGAAATTAAAAGGAGTCTTTACGTTGATGAATCCTTTAAAAAGATTACAGGCATTTGGTGATGGAATCTATCAGGCTATGCTTCGAATGCATTTGTTTGAAATGATGAATTGTCGTGTTCAAAGTGACTCAGAAGCTGTTTATCATGCAATTTATTTGAGCGGTGGAACAGCACATGATAAAACATTATTTGCAAAATGTGTGAATGAATTTTTTGATGAAATCGATAATCAAAGATACATTCTGTATAAACAATCTCGAAGACATCGAATGGATGGATATTTTGTTGTGCCAGAAGTTTTTTCAAAAAGAAAAGAAGATGCTTTGATTTTTGCACAATGTATGAAACCTTATATTGGAAAATATGAACTTATTTATACGAGAAATGAAAGAGGTAGAAAAATTTTATTACAAGGACGCAGATACGCACTGGCCAATAGACAGAATCGATGTCTGACAAGAAAGAAAGTCAAAGGTGCTTTAGAATAAAATAATTTGAAAATAGAGCTTTCAAGTTATGAAAATGAATATGAAAAAGTAGGAATATTGATTATAATATAGAAAAA
>NZ_JBVAYN010000040.1:0-9180 GCF_055420065.1 Massilimicrobiota sp. mt181 | reverse complement strand
CCTTAAACTTTCACTCAGCTTTCTTAATCTTTCAATGATTTCATTCATACTTTTACCTCATCATCTTGTGGCATCTGAAATATTTTATCACTGTAATTTTCGAGTACCTGAGTAATAATTCCAAGTGAGCTTTCCCCTTTTGAATATGTTCTATAAGGTTTTCTAATTTCATCTTGAATCATATCCAATACTTTCATAGCCTTTTCTCGTGATGAATAATCACCCATGAAAAATTCATCTGCAATAATTGCGTTCACTGATCCATGATAGCAATTATAATATCTGATTGTTTCTGCATTTATTAATTCTTGTCTATTCTGACTTCTAATCCAAATTCCCATTTATCTTCACCTCTATTTCACTTTCTTCAACAAATCAATTAAATAAGACATAGAAACTTCATTACTCACATGATCATTCAATACTACTCTATATCTTGTTATGTCATGAACACCTATATAGTATGTTTCTCCTACTCTTTCTTCCTTGATGTCATATTTCAATATCCTTGTACCATCTGGAAGCTCTAGCTGTGATATTGTCGTAGCAATATCAGGAAGATCATGAATGACCTTCCAATTGCTATCTTTTAATATAAATTCTTTTCGTTCATTATTGTTCTTTAGCATTTTAATTCATCCCTTCCTATATCCATCTAAAATCGAATAACTTTGTCTTGTATCTGTTGTTGCATGCATCCAGTACGGTCTGATATGAACAAAAGCATTTACGTCCTGCTTCTCGTGCAGACTTAAAAGTCCTTATACGCTTTCCGTTTTCATAAAGTGCCACTTTTTTTGAACGTGACATTGGTCCTGTCATTCTTGCATATTTTGCCTTGTCGATGACAATCAGGTTGTCAACCGATACATTTCTTGGATTACTATCGTTCTTCAATATCACTGTATCTCCATTCTTGTACTCCCTGATAAACAGATGAGCCATTAGATTCTTGCAGCAATAATCTCTATTTCCCAATTTCACATACCAAATGTCATTACCTCTTCTTCTTTTTGTATAACCTTCCAATACTTTCTTCTTCCCACTCTTGTATATGACATAGAATGATCCACTGTTCATCGCATAGTATCTCTTTCCTGTTTCCGTTTCCGTCACAAGAAGCGATACTTCTTCACTTTCGCTCCTTGTGTCATCTTCTACAAGAACATATCTATCCCTGAACAGCTTTCCCTGACTGATGAATGCACATACTCCACTTCTTGTTTTTTTCATCTCTTCCTGTAGCTCTTTTATCGTCATTCTGCCACACACTTTCGTTATATCATTTTTATCCAAAAGCAAGTATTCAACCATTATCATGCTCCTTTTCTTTTCATCTCTTCGATTATGTAGTCTACCGATTCATTCAGCTTCATGCTTTCCTCTATATCGTTCACAATGATGCTTTCTTTCTTCATTTCCTCGAAATATTCATCAAGGTCCTTTCTGCTCATTCGTATGCAATCCTTGTATCTCCTTCTATCACCTATCTTTTCCGAATGCTTATATAAAAGAACCTTTTTCTCGTTTCCGGAATTCTTGTCCATCCAGTATCTGGTTCCATTTTTCAGCTTTATTGCTCTGTTTTTTGTATCCAAAGCAATGACATCCTTCTTCAATCTATATCTCAGTATTATTCTTTGTTTCATGTCTTTTCTCCCTTGCTGTAATATGTCTATATTTTTCCTCGAATGCCTCCAGTTCCTCAATTCTTGTCAATACGACATCTATCTCATCTTCATATATGACAGCCGCTTTTCTTCTTGTCCTTCTGTTGATCATGGGATTGCATTCAACTGTTGCCTGTTTGAGTATCATGATTCTATGAGCTCTTGATTCCATGACCAATACCACATAAATGCATGACTGTCATTCCAACTGTCGTTGCATAATGAAGTTCCAGCAATGCACCATTAGATTCTTCATACCCTTCAAGCAGACATATTGCATCGCATTTTGACAGCTCACTCAATCCCATATCTATATATTCTCTGTAACTGAATCCTATATTTTTAACAGGGTTAATGACTGCGTGTCCTAATTCTTTCAATACTTTTTCAGCCTTTTCAAACTGTTCTACATAGTTTTTGTTCCCTGTTATCTTTCCTGCAATATACACTTTCATCTATAGTTCCTCCATATCAAATAGCGTTGGCTGATTCATTTTCATTGTCAGCTCCTTCATATATTTCATACCTGTTAAATAGTAGCTTTCCTTTAATTCGATGCCAATTGCCTTTCTTCCGTTCTTTACAGCAACATATGGAACGCTCATGACACCTCCAAATGGATCAAGTACAATCTCGTTTTCATTCGTATACCAACCTATCAGGTGTTCTATAAGGTCAAGCTGCAATGGTGTCATATGCTTCTCGTCCTTGTCCTCTCTTGCAATCTTTGTGTTCAATACATTTGTTCTTGATACCTCTGGACTTGCATTTCCTACAGCCCAGCACGGACTTGCCAGTCTTGTCCATCTATGAAATTCTTCATCGTTGTTTTCATGATTGACATGAACCCACTCATCTTCTCTTTCGGTCTTTCTCATGATCACAACATAATCCGGCATTCCTGTTCTTGTGATTTCTGCGAATTTCTTATATGAATTCCATAGAATTGAAGCCGATTTTGTTCTTGTCGCTTCAATCTGCGGATCAGTCCATACTGTAATCTCTCCATGATATGTCCAACCATGATGAATGAATGCCTCGATGACTTTTCCTCTAAAGTCAATCAATCCCATTGCACCATCACGTCCCTTGAATGTTGGTATCTGCTTAAGATGCAATGCTATTGATCTTCCCGGTCTTGTAATTCTGTAAAGCTGCGGTATCAGATAATCCATCTGCTCGAAGAACTGATTCAAATCCTTAACATTTGAAAAATCACGTTCATCATCACTGTATGTATATAGATTTGCAAATGGTATGCTCGTTATTGTCAGATCAATGCAATCATCTGGCAACTGTGAGCATACGTTTACACAATCGTCATTATATAGCTTGTATGTCATATGAAATCAGGCATCTCGATTTTTGCAAATTCCTCTGCCCTCTTCACTTCCTTTCCTTCAAAATTCAATTTTTGAATCTCCTTGACAGAAATATCCATACTATTCTTTAGTGTTTCCTGCTGTTTTCTTTTCTTCGTAATGTTTTCAAGAATATGTCTTTCTGTTGATCCAATCACGATGTATGAAAAGACATCGTTCTTCTGTCCAAATCTATATATTCTTCTCAAAGCCTGATAATAGTTTTCATATGAATATGTCAGTCCGCAAAAAATGACATTGTGGCATTTTTGAAAATTCATTCCATAACCGAATATCTTCGGCTTCGATATAAGCACTCTTATCTGGCCATTCTTGAAATACATAGAAGCATCTTCCTTGAATGTTGCTTTATCACTTCCACGGACCTCAACTGCATCTGGCAAGTATTTTTTCAGCAAATCCGCTTCCTGATTCGTATCGCACCATATGATGTACTGTTCTTTGTCTTTTGAAGCTATCTCTGCACATTTTCTTGCTCTTGCATCTGCTGTTCTTTTCTTTTCCTTGTGAAACGAAGTTGCAGATGTTCCTATCTCTCTGAATAGACCATTTTCAAATTCGTCATCTATCACATCAATCTCTATAATCTCAACCCTTTCATTCAGGTCAGGCAGAATATAATAATCAGCTGCATATCCTAAATCTCGTGGTGATTCTATATTGACTGACCACGTACAGCACCATCTATAGAAATCCCTTGTCGCATGACCTTTCAATCTATATGAGCCTGTTTTCATGTCGTTGATGAAGTATGTTGCAAGTGCCTTTGCAGTCGTTGTTATGCCTAGAAAATCAGCATGATTCAATAATTCCATCAAATCATTTGGAGCTGGAGTTGCTGAACAGCATAGCTTGTATTCCGTATCCTTGAATTTTTCTGTCAGCTTCGTTCTCATCTTTCCCGTGAAATTTTTTAGAATGCTTGATTCATCAAGCACAACTCCACCAAATATAGAACAATCAATATGATCCAACTGTTCATAGTTGATGATGTTAATTCCATCATGCACCTTATAGTCATACATGATATGCACATCATAACCAAGCTTAGGTGCTTCTTCTCTAGCAGTCTGCAATGTCACACCAAGTGGAGCTACTATGATAACAGGCTTATTTGTATGAACAGAAACATGATGTGCCCATTCTAACTGCTGCAGTGTCTTTCCCATTCCACATGCTTCAAATAGACAATATTTTTTCTTCTCTAGCGCTTTCTTGACGATTGCTTTCTGGTAATCAAATAAAACGTCATTTAGTTCATCTTCATTGATTGTAATCCCCTTCGTATCTGGAACATTCATCTTGCTTTCAATGAATTCTCTATACTCCATCTTCTTCACATCCTTTTAAATAGGCTGGCATGTCTAATCTCAACCTAACTTTCAAGATAAATGCTTCATATTCATCAATTTCTTTCTTTTTCATCTTTTCAACCTGCGCATGAAAATAATATCTGTCTTTTTTTAATTCCTTATTCATGCTATAAATCTTAAGAACGTCCCCCTCTTTGTAATCCATACATTGTTCCTTTTTATAAAGAAGCGGTAATTCATCCTCTCCCTTTCTTATTTCATCAAATTGCGTCTTTGCAACTTTTATTTCCTTGACTCTCATCAGTATTTCATCCTTTCCAGCTGTTCTTTCTTCATTTTGTCCGTTGTCCTTGCATAGATCATCGTCGTGTTAATATTCTTATGTCCCAGTATATCCGCAAGGTCATTTATTGCTCCGCCATCCTTTAAAAACTTGACTGCAAACAGATGACGAAATGAGTGCGGATGGACCTTGTCCAGCTTGATTCCTCGACACATTCCAGCTATCTTCTTCAATCGCTTGTAAACAGTCGTCGAATGCATCATTGTTCCTTCTTTCTTTCCTTTGAAGATATATCCTGATGTCATATTCATTTCCTTGCAGTATTTCTGCAATTCATTTTTAAGACTGTTTGTCATGATGACCTTTCTTATCTTTCCCTTGTTTCTTACCTGAATGTAATTGCTCTTTATATTTTCAACTGTAAAATACTTCAGTTCCTCTGCACGTATTCCTGTATAGGCAAATATACGCATCACGAGATACATCTCGTAATCCCTTTTCTTTGCCATTCTTAGCATCTTTTTCAGGTCTGAAGGTTCGAGCACTTCATCAAGAGATGCCACCTGCTGCATCTTTATATTCTTGATTTTCATCTGCGATCTCTTGTATTCCTTCAAATCGCTCAATTCCTTGCTTTCATCCTCATCTATCATTTCAATATATTTTATGAACTTGTTTATGATTATTATGTAATTGCTGACGGTCTTTGATTTGTATCTTTGAATCAGATGTTCCTTGAACCTCATAATATCCATCTTTGTAACTTCATTACCTGATGCTTCAATGAACATTTCAATAACGTGTCTATAATGCTTTAGTGTATTTTCTGACTTTTCATCCATCTTTTCAGCCAACAGGTATTCTTCTTTTTTTTGAATCATTTCTTCCTTTGTTATCCTCTTCATTCGTCATACCTCATCCTTGCATATATGTAGAACTTTGAATTGAATTCGTTGTACCTGACTTCGCATCTTGTAAATATCCTGTTTTTATATCTTCTTGTCATCATCTCTTCTATCAGGTTGTTATTGATGATCATCTTCCTTATTTTTGGAAATGGAAAGATGGTATAGCTCTTGCTTTCCTTGGGCTTCTTCAGGTTCTTGGATGATTTCCACCTCTTTTTCCCTTTGGGATCCTTCGACAGATATGCAGCAACTCCCGTCAATCCATTTTCATCTGGGTCCAGCTTTCTTATGTTGTTTCTTCTTCCTTTTGTCCACCTTGATTCTATTTCATCCATCGTCATCCCACCCTCGAGTATGAGATGATGATGACATCTAATGCCTTTCTCCTTTGAAAATTCTGTAATGTATATGTACTTAGCATTGTTTATGCCTAGCTTCTTTCTTCTGTAGTTTATCTTGCGTATGAAATTCTTCATGTCCTTCATTGCATCATCCATTGTTCTAGGCAGATGCTCATCTGCGTATGTCAATGTTATCCAGTAATCATTTGAAGTGAAGTTTGCATTGATCAATCTTTCAAGTCGCTTTCTTGAATTCTTGTCATTCAGCTTTTTCTGTGCAGAGTAATTCTTCTTTTTTGCTTTCATTTTATTCATCTGCTTCTTTGTAAATTCGGGATATATTTCTATCTCGAATTGATTTCCACTTCTTATTGTCTTTGTTGCATATACGCTTGTCATCCTGCCATCTGCTAACATTTCCCTTATCCTGTTTTCATCAAGAGATGATGCAGTCATATCATACGTTTCTTCATAATCATAATCAGCATATCTTCTATGCTTCTTTCTGTTGAATGCCATCTACATCTCTCCTTCGTTGATTTGTTACTATCCATAACGAGGACGATATATGCATAAAACATCCTTGCTTCTAGCCTTTATATATGCTATAATCCACTTGATGATATATTTGTGGAAGCAAGGATGAAATCACTCACAACGTGCATACTGAGTGATTTTTTCTTTGCTTTTTTATAAGTCTTCTTCACTATTCATCTTCTCAATGACTCTTGAAAGTCCCTTGGAAAGTTTTTTTCTTATTCCACGATTGATTTTCTTGCCATGATTTTGAAGCAAAGTTAAAATTTCTCCTTCATCTATATACCCCATTTCAACAAGTGCATTTTCAATATTTCTGTCTGTTAATACAACTGTTCCTGCTCCAAATGGTTCAACCGTTACTGCAATGATTCCGACAGCTACTCTCCCTTCCTCTTCTTCATTTTCCAGATGACTCTTTAAGTTCTTCATCATCATTTCAATTCCTCTTTTTGTTGCTTCATTATATTTCATTTCAACCTACTCCTTTCATTTTCAATATGACAATTACTATCACGATCACTATGACAACGATGATCATTGGTAATATGCTTTTTCTCTTTCTTTTCTTCATCTTCCCACAGACGAGATCTGGTCTGTCAAAGTTGAACATTGTCTGCAAGCACCTCCCCCATTTTCACGATTGCTATTCCCATAGCAACAAGCGTGATGCATTCTCCAGTATTAGAATAATTCATGCATCCAATAACGACTACTGCAATCCCAATGCACCACATTGCCATAACAATCAATTCAAATAATTTCCCGTTTTTCATGTTCTTCATCTCCTTGATGGTGTGATTCTTTTTTATCTATTATTCAATCAATTGCTTAAAAGATTTTTCTTTCTCTCTGCCCAAGACAATTTCTTTTTATTTGTACCTTTTCTTGTCTTTAGACTTAGCAGATAATCATCCAGTTTTGTTGTATCAAATAGGGCTTTCCCGCGCCCTGATTTAATGACAGGAGCCAGTGGATCATTCGCATACATATTAAGCTTATATCTACTGAAGCCCATTTCAGCCAGCTCCGTTATTGTCATTAGCTGCTTTGGATAAATCATGATTACCTCTCCTTTCTGTTTTCATCTTTTTTTCTTTCCTCTGAAAATACTCTTGCAGCAGTAATGAATCCATCGATCCATGTCTTTGCTTTTTCCTTGTTCTTGCTGTCAAGTGGCGATAGCAATTGAGCTAACTCGATTGCATCATTTTTCTTCTTACTGATGTCCATCCTATTCACCTCCCTCAATTTTAGCTATGAGACATTCTATTTCTGCCCTTATGATTCCTGTTATATAGGCATATTTTGAACTCGGCAATAAATCTTCTTCTTTTAAAAAACTGTACTTTTCCATAAGCTCTTCATTACTTAGACTATCTATTTTTGCAATTTCTCTTAATCTTTTTACTATTTCTTTTTCGTTCATTTTTACTCTCACTTTCATGATTTTAATGTTTTATACAAATGCTATGCTATAATTTAAAGGAAAGGAGGTATATTATAATGAATCTTGATAATTACACAGATATCATCTTAAATATAATGACTATCATTTCTTTTGTAGTATCTGGTATTCTAGGAATTTCTAAATTATTACAATCACGTAAAAAACTTGATATAGAAATTAAGGACTACAAAAACATTTTTAATGTCATCCAACTGTACATGTTCATCACAAACAATTCTACAAATCCAATATCAATCTCTTCTATTTCTATAAATAGCAACGGCAAGTCTATACAATGCGAATTGCTTCCTAAAAAAATACGTGGCAAAGGTAATGATTTGATTTCTACTCCAACTTTTCCTTTAAATGTAAATCCTCAAGAATCTCGGAATTACTTTTTAGAATTCCTTGATTGTTCAGATATTTTATTAAATGAAGGAACTCTTCTTTCTTTAACAATTTACACCAATCGAGGTATGATAAAGAAAGATATAACTTTACCTCATAAATCTCATTATTTGCATATAGGGCATCAATAGAACATTTCATTCATATCTTCCTCTCTCTTTATAATTTTTCATAAAATCCTCATAATCATATGGACTACTGCATCATTCTGATGTTGATCATGAGGATTATGGTAAGATACATTTTCTTTGTTGAATTCCACCTCCTATTTTGTTATCTCTGATTACATTATATTTATCATTGATAACTTTGTCAACGATATTTTGTTATCTTTGTGTACTTTTTATTGATTTTTCATAAACTTATGTTATTATTTGATTAGGAGGTGATATATATGAATAGTGGTGAAAGAATAAAACTATTGAGAAAAGAATTACATCTATCACTTGAAAAATTTGGAAATCAACTTGGTGTTACTAAAACTGCCATATCTAATTTAGAACGTGGAGAGCGAAACTTAACTGAGCAAATGGCAAAGTCAATTTGCAGAGAATTTAATGTTTCATATGCTTGGCTAAAAGAAGGTTTGGGTGATATGTTTACTGACCTTCCAGAAACTATCCTAGATCAACTTGTTGAGGAATATCATCTCGATGATTTTGACAAAGAGCTTATAAAAAAATATCTCGATCTAACTGATAGTGAACGGGAAGTTATTAAAAAATATATAAAATCCTTATCTCTATAAATAAAAAGACGAGATTGACTCGTCCTATGATCTTGTAAAGTATTTCATTACAATTTCATAAATGATTTTGAGATATTTTATATTGTTGATCTGTTTTAGCATTTCAACTATGTATCTCTTATAATCATCACGATTCATAT
>NZ_JBVAYN010000039.1:0-13490 GCF_055420065.1 Massilimicrobiota sp. mt181 | reverse complement strand
TGTTTTCTATTATAATCACTTCATCATTCTCTTCAATAAACTTCATCATACAAATATCCACAAAAAAAGAATATCTCTTACAAGATATTCTCCATTCTAACGTTTTCTGGCAGTTTTCTTCGCCAACGCCATAACTTTTAAATCTTTGACTTCCTGAGGCTTCATTAAACGGAATTGTCCCGGTTTTAATCCTTTTAAATCAACAGTTCCAATACGAATACGATGTAATCTTTTCACAGGATGTTCAACAGCTTCAAACATTTTTTTTACTTGACGATTTTTACCTTCAATTAATTTTATCATTAACATTGTTGTTCCATGTTCTTCATCTTTACCAACAATTTTAATACGACAAGGCAACGTCTTCACACCCTCTAAATAGATCCCTTTTTCCAATTGATGAACTGTTCTGCCAGAAACCAATCCTTTAACGCTGACTTCATATACTTTTTCCAAATGTGAAGATGGATGCATCATCAGATTCGCAAATTCTCCATCATTTGTCATAAAAAGTAACCCTGAAGTATCATAATCTAATCTTCCTACTGGATAAATACGTTCTTTGACATCTGTAAAATAATCAATAACAGTTTCTCTTCCAAGTTCATCACTTAATGAACATATACATCCCTTAGGTTTATAAAAAACATAATAAACTTTATTTTCACTTTGCAAAGCCTTCCCATCAATCATGATGAGGTCTCCCTTTTTAACTTTAAATCCCAATTCACTTACGACTTCACCATTGACTTCGACTCTTCCCTGACGAATAAGATCTTCTGCTTTTCTTCTTGATGTATATCCACTCGCCGCAATTGCTTTTTGTAGTCTTTCCATAGTATCACACGTCCTTTCTCCACTCCATTATACATAGATTTTTCAATTATACAAACATTTTTAAATAAATCATAATAGCAAAAGCAACAGATAAAAAATCCATCATTAATCCAATTGGTAAGGCATATCCTGTTTTTTTCATATGAATGGAAGAAAAATAAAGTGTGACGACATAAAAGGTTGTATCGCTACCACTTTGAATGAGGGTTGCTAAAAAGCTTAAGGGGTGATCGACACCAAATATTTCATAAAAAGAATATAAATATGATAAGGAAGCATTCGCACTGACTGGACGAAGCAAGCCTAAAACCAATATATCTACTGGAATATGCAGAATTTGAAGCAATGGTGAAAAAAGTCGACCTAACAATTCAATTGTGCCACTGCTTTGCAGCAACTGTACAAAAACCATAAACGCCATCAAAGTCACAAAAAGGGAATAAAACAAAGTCAAAGCATCTTTCACTCCTTCAACAAACAATTCAAACAAAGAGCAACGCTTGATAACCCCATCTATAAAAACACAAAGCAATAATATGATAACAACTTTATTCATGATCTATCATCCTTTGTATCATTAAACCAATGACAATAATGCTGATTCCAATTAAAAGCATATAAGGATAAAAAGCATCAATATCATTTGATCCCATCTGTTGTCTGATTGTCAAAAGAGTGGATGGGAATAAACATAAACCTGCTGTATTAATAATAACAAGTGTCAACATCTCACGACTTGGCCTTTCTTTTTGAGGATTATATTCCTGAAGCTTTTGAAAAGCTTTAATACCACTAATGGTTGCCAATGTGCCCAGTCCTAATAAATTCGCAATCACATTAGATGATAGATACGTATAGACATCTTTTTTTTGAATGATAGGTCCATAGATTATGCGAAAAACAGGTTTGAAAATGATTGAAAAATAATTCATAAAACCTGTCTTTTGAATAATATTTAAAAACCCACCCCATAAACATGCAGAAAGCAAAACATTGATAATGAGGTCCCAAACCATAAAAGGTGTATCCATCAAAGCAATCATCATTTCTTCTTCCTGATGACTCAATAATCCCACCAGCAAAAACAAGACAATACTCCATTTCCATATTCTAGCCATTGATACAATCTCCTAATATCATCCATGCACATGATAAAATTGTCTGCAAAGAATTCTCTTTTTGAGCCTGATAAATCATCTGATTATTCACATAAACGTTTAAATCATCACCATCCATTTTTAAAGATACATTTTGACTTTCTGATCCACAATAATAAAGATCTTGATCAATTAAAAAAGAATGGCCATGATATTGATAGATTCCTTTTGATAAAACCAGTACATTCTTATACTTTTCAAAACATTCTTCATACTTTTTTTGATGAAATTCAAAATCATTTCCACAATTAAATGTCACAATCACTAATGAAATATCATTTTTAATAGCACGTGTAACAAGCGTTCTTTTTGCTTTCTTTGTATACCCTGTTTTTCCTCCAACACAATATTCATATTCTTCTAACAATCTATTTTTATTATGCCAGGTTCCTCCACCATCTTCTCTCTTATATGTTTCTTTCATGACAATATCGTTAAATATTGGATTCTGACTGCAATAAGACATTAATAATGCCATATCATATACACTTGACTGATTCCCATCATCTTCTTCATCTAACCCCGTTGGATTAGAAAAATGTGTTTGGGTCATTTGTAACTCCTGTGCTTTTTGATTCATCATTTCAACAAACTGATCAATACTGCCACCAATATTTTTGGCTATGACATTGGCTGCATCATTACCACTCCTTAATAAAAGTCCATGTAATAAATCTCTTAGATTCATATGGTCACCTATATGTATATAGATGCCACTACCCCATGCTTCATTAACTTCCTCACCTATTTCATATTCTTCATCTAGATTTCCATTTTCAATAGCCACAATAGCTGTCATGATTTTAGATATAGAAGCAACACTTTGAACATCATTAATACGATATCCTTCTAAAACATTTTGATGAGTACTTTCCATAACAATATAAGATTTCCCTTGAAAATCGACTGCTTGTACATGATTGATAGACAAAAACAAGCACAAAAAAAACATACATTTTTTCATATCATCACCTAAAATAATATATGAAAAATTCTGTATGTTATGATTAAGATGATTTCTTCCATTCAGGATGTTCATTAATATATTGAATTGTCTGATCCAAACCATGATCATAAAGATACTGTAGCAACTCTTCTAACAAAGCGCGTGTCTGAGGATGCATAATATATGTATGTTTTCCCCTTTCATAATACGCCAGAGGAAATGTATCACGATATTTTTTCCCTTGATATGTCTGACTTGCCGCAATACGATCACAAAACATTTCCAAAACATAACGCGTTGGCATCTTGGCAGGTTGTAATCCTGTACGGGTAAAATCCACCCAAAATTCCCAGTGATGCTTATTTCTTCCTTTATGATGTAACCACGCTAAAGAATATCCTTTCTCACTTCTTTCAGCCGAATTTGGCGATTTATCACCTTGATAGTATCTTGCCCCTGTTAAGAATTCACACAATGAGTATTTTGACATATCATGTAATAACCCCTGTTTATATAGACCTATACGAAAACATAATTTTCCAACATACCATTTATGCTTCGTAATTGTTCTTAAATGCTGAAATGCTTTCATAAAATCACCCTTTTTAAGTATACATTGTTTTATATTTGAAGTAAATCTCTTTATTTTTTTTAAAACGATGCTATAATGTTAATGATGTTGTAAGAGGAGGTTTGAGAGATGTCAATTAAAGTTGATGTTCGTACAAATATTAATGATTATGAATTAACACTTGAAAAATGCTCTGAAATTATTACATTACTCCAAGAAACGCATCAAAATATTCGTAATGAAATATATGCGCGTTTCTTGAACACAAGAATTTTAATAAAAACATTATCTATTGTTGGATGTTTGATTATTTTGTATTTTTTAACACATAGTGCATTTTTCTTATATTCAACACCAGTTTTTATGTTAATCGCATTAATCTTTGCGATTAGTTGTGCTGAATATATTACGAGACAAACTCGTAAACAAATCATTATACAATTAAAACATTACAAAAAGACACGTGAACAATTATTAAAATATGAAAAAATCAAGTTTCAATAACTTGATTTTCTTATCAACCACTTATTTGCTTATAGCAATTATTTATTTCTCATCTCTTCTTAAATCATGATTTGTCTCATACCACAAATATATTGAATAAGAAGTCATAATAATTAAACCTAATAATAAAATCACATTCAATTGCATAACAAATATTGATAAAAGTGTATTTGTTAAGTCATGAAAGACACTACAAGCAAAAACATATTGCGTCTTTTTATAAAGTGAAGCCAGCCAAAAACTTAAAATGACTGCTAATACTAAGAAGAAAGGAAAAGGCATATTTTGTTGTGAAGATCCATCTACGAACCAAAGTGGAAAATGCCATATTCCCCATACAATACCTGTCATGAATGTTGCAATTGGAAAAAGAAACCTTTCTTCCAATAGAGGTTGCATAATACCTCTCCATCCTAATTCTTCTTCCCCACCATAAATAAAGACAGCCTGAAAGAAAACAAGTGGGATCAGATGTCCAGGGATAGCTTTATTCAATTCCATGGATGAGATACCAATGACCAATATTTCCATCATAACCAATATCCAAAAGCAAACCAGACTCTTCTTATACTGAAAAACAAAATCCATAATAGATTGAAAAGTGAGTGGTTTCTCCATAACAAAAAATGTTGCAATCGTGGGACCAAATCCTCCTATAATATGTAAAAAAGTTCCTAATGGATCGCTAAACGCGATAATTTTTAATTTTGTAGCAATAGCAAGTCCTCCCCATGCTATACCAGTTATAATAAAAGTCATGATAATAAAATGAATCAAACGTTCGTTTTTCATTTTTCTCTCCTTACAAATTATTATAGAGAATATTATATTATATGTGCAGTAATAATTGTATAGCTATATGAATTAATAGTTATTTTAATATGATCAATTTCACAATACCAATTTTTCCCACGCTTATAGATATGACATCTTTTGTCTAAAATCATATTTTTACAATATGATACAACATCTTCTGTATTGATACTTAAGTTTCTCATTATTCTTTCAACACCTAATTTTGTCGTATGTATTTTATCAATATTATCAAGTAATACTTGTTTATCACCCATCATATTTCCCACTTTCATTCATTTCATAAGATTTTCTAATGTTTTTCTTACATTATGTGCTGCATCTTCTTGTATTTCAATGATTCTTGCACCTCGGCTTTTTGCAATCTCTCTTAAATCAACCGCAATTGCTGTATGATAAGAACAGCCAATAACCAAAAAGATATCACCTGGTTCTAAATCATAGACCATTTCATAAGCACGTTGATAATTAGGTGCAGGATCACCATATAAAACAGGCTTGTTATATAATGACCAGGCTATATCCATTTCATCGTCTTCAGGTAAACCACCATGCATTTCTAATGCATCACTACCTGCTAACTTATGCAAACCATCAATATTCATTGTAATCACTGGAATATGATACTCAGCTAAAGCATAATGTGCATCATTAGGTTTTGCACCATTCATGTTCGCTTTTAACTGTTTAATCACTTCATTGTATTCTTCATGATGAGTATTCGCATAATCTCTAAATAATTTCTCTCTAATATCAGGTCTTTCCATAAATGTAGGAATATTGCTTTGTTTAGAAATTCCTGCTCCTGTAAACGCAATTATTTTCATTTCAATCACTCTCCCATTCTTATTCCATTATACTATATTCTTATAAAACGTTTCAAATATACATATAAAAACATAATATACTGTTAATATATATGGTTATCACTTTTATATTTTAAGATATATTTCTCTACACCTTTTATAAACAAATCATGACGTTGTTTGATATGATTGGCATCTTCTTCTTTCCATATTTGCGCTATCAGTTCATGATGCTGATAAAGTTTTTCACATAATGTCAATACCTGATATTTTTTATCACAAAGATGATACAGTTCTATAATTCTTTGATCCAACAATCGATTATAGTCTCCTTTCTTTAAAATACCTGGAATATGAAAAATAGTATCCTGGCATTGGTGATTTTGATAACAGTGGCATGGTTGACATATATCATCTCCTTCTATGGTGAGTTGACAATCAAGATAAGGATTTTGCATAATCTTATTAGCAATCAAATAAAAATGATGTCCCATCTTGACATCAGGAACAAATTCCTCAATTCCTGAACCATATAATTTAAAAATATCAATAAAATGATGTGGTTTGATTATAATTGTTTCCATATCTCATCCTCCTTCTTTTCTATTATCTCTTTTTTTCAGACTTCATTTATTAATTATTTCTTAATCTTTTATGTTATAATTTTTATATATGTTATAAAGGAGAATGAATTCATGACTATAAAAATGATTGCTGTTGATATGGATGGAACATTCTTAGATGAACATTCATCTTATAATCAAAAACGTTTTGATAATATTTATCAAATTTTAAAAGAGCGAGGAATTCATTTTGTTGTGGCTAGTGGTAATCCATATCTCAAACTTCAACAATGCTTTCCTCATATCCAAAATGAACTCACTTATATTGCTGAAAATGGTGGCTATATTATCAGTCAGGGAAAAGAGCTTTTTTCAGCTCATCTTTCATCCCAAGATAGTCAGCTCATCATTGATACACTTCAAACAATGCCTGATATATTATGCTGGGTTTGTACAAAGAAACAATCTTATACATTAGAATCATTACCTGAAAAATATTACCAAATGTTTCTTCCATATTTTCCAAATGTTCAAAAAGTCAAAAATTTCCATGATATTAAAGAACCCATTATGAAATTTGCTTTATATCTTCCAAAAAGCAATGTAAATGAACGTATTGATGATTTAACAGGAGTTATTCCTCAAAACGCAAGAATTGTTGATAGTGGTCATGATTGCATTGATATCATTCCCCAAAATGTCAGTAAAGGACATGCTATTCAATTTCTCATGGATTATCTCCATATTTCTACTGATGAAGTTATGGCTTTTGGTGATGCGAAGAATGATATAGAAATGCTACAAATGGTGAAATATGGTTATGTTATGGAAAATGCAAAAGATTCTATGAAAGAACAATTCCAATGGATAGCCCCTTCTTATCATCATGAAGGTGTTTTGGAAGTCATTGAATATTATCTACAAACGCATTCTTTTTACAATCAAAGATAATTTTTTATCAAAAAATATCGTGTATGACTTCATTTTTTAAAAAAATTTTTTCTACTTTAGCAAAATATATGAATTTATAAAATTATCCCCTTATAATAATAAAAAGGGGAGATTTTTTATGGATGAATTTTTAAGAGATATTCATACAATGATTTTTAAACAATGGATTTTAATGCAAGATCAAAGTCAATGCCATATCTATTTAGATAAACACAATAATCATATCATTGGTATTAAAACAAACTATAGTTTTAGTCAGGTTATTTTCAACCCTTTAAACATCATTGAACTCAGTGTCACCAATACAACAAATCAGAATATTGAATTCTATCTTCATTTCCAAATGAAAACAATGAAACATGCTACTGAATTATTCAATGAAATGATGAATAATATTTTACAATTAGTTGAAAAACCGAAAATAAAAATATTGCTAAGCTGTAGTGGTGGTTTAACAACGTCTTATTTTGCTTCTAAACTTAATGAAGCTGCACAAATCTTAGATTATCATTATGAAGTCAAAGCCATTGGTTATACAGATTTATTTAATATTGGCAATGAATATGATGTTATACTTCTTGCTCCTCAGATTTCTTTTATGCATGCGAAAGTACAAGAAATCCTTAAAGAAAAAATCGTTTTAAAAATACCACCTCAAGTTTTTGCAAAATATGATGTGGTCAAAACTTTACAGCTTGTAAGAAATGGACTTGAAAACAAGAAAGCCTCTCACAATCGCAGACCTGAAACCACGCTTAAACCACTTCAAATCATTCAACATCGCAACACAAAAATTCTTGTATTATCGCTATTTAGAAATAGTTTGAGAATACATATTGCCTATCACCTTTATGATGAAAATAATAAGATTATTATCAATAATGAAATCATTAAATCTAAAATTAGCATGGAGGATATCTATGATGTCATTGACACAATCATTTTACAATATCCTCATATTCAAGTGATCGGAATATCGACTCCGGGTATTATTAACGATGGTTTTGTTGCTTCTACAAGTATTATAGGTTTAAATGATTTGAATATGTATCAATTGTTAAAAGAACGTTATCATCAACAAATTGTCATCGATAATGATGTCAATACAGCTGCCGTAGGATATTATGCTTCCCAGCAGCAGTTTTCATCATTAATTTTCTTATTTCAGCCAAATAATCATTTTGGTGGAGCTGGTATTATTGTCAATGGTCAATTAATCAAAGGACATGCACATATTGCTGGTGAGGTTCAATACTTACCATTGAATTATTCTAATCATCCACAAGTACTTGCTAAAACTCCTGAAGGTGCTTTAGAACTTGTTTCCAAAACAATAGTCGCATTGTCTTCTGTTATTGGACCAGAAGCTATTATCCTTTCTTGTACACTTATTCCTGATGTTGATGAATTGAAAAAAACAATTGCCCAATATATACCTGAATCTTATTTGCCACAAATTATAAAAATAGAAAATATTCAGGAATATATTTTATTAGGACAATTAATATTATGCCTGCAAGAATATAAATCATAAGAAAAAGATATTTTTTGTAATATCCATAGAAAACGCTTACAGAAAATGTTATAATATTCTTAACAATAGAAAAAAGGAGATTATAGCAATGGACATCAAGCAAAAAATAGATGACGTAAGTCATGCAGAGTACAAACTTTTATTAATCATTGGACAGCCTGGAAGTGGAAAATCTAAAATCATTCGTCAATACAGTGAAGAAACAGGGATTCCTATTCTTGATCTTGATAAGATTTTCTACCATACACCAAGTGAAAAACTACTTCCTGAAATGAAAAATTTCTTAAAAACTTATCACCAAAAAGTTCTATTATTAGATAATAAAAAAATTTTATATGCAAAAAACAGCCAAATTGATTTATTGGCTTTCCTCAAAGAATTATCAAAAGATATCATAGTTGTTGCAACTTGGAATGGAAAAATTGAAGATGGTCAACTCTTCCATTTCCGAAATGATTCATCAGAAGATTTAATTTATTCTACAGATAAAAATGAATTCAAATACATCCTATGTTAAAGAAGCATTGACTGCTTCTTTTCTATTTCAATAACATAGGGTGCTTTATTTTTATTCATCATGCGAAAACAAGATACATGATATTGATGGGCATCTAAAGAGGAAACAAAATCATCTATCCAAAGACTTTCTTGATATCCCTGTTCATGACCAGGATAGACAACGATAAAAAGAGCCTTTTTCATCAATTGAATAGCTTTTTGTACAGCCTTTTGAGTCGAAGATAGCATTGTTGTAATTTGGTGGGAAGCATTGGGTAAATATCCAAGATTAAATATACCTACATCAAATGTTGTTAAGTATTGATCCATATATTCATGACTATCTAAAATCAAATGAACATTTGATGATGGAATCAAACGTTTTTTAGTCATCTCTAATGCCATAGGCTGAATATCAAAAGCATAGACTTCTCGACAATGTTGTGCCAAAAAAACTGTATCATTACCATTTCCCATTGTAAAATCTACACCAATATCAAATTGGTAAGTTAAAACTCTTTGATGAACATATTCCACCATCGTTATCATAAACTCAGCTCCTTTATTGATAAATCTTCCAGTGACATTGATAATCTTTATATATAACTACCAAATATCCCCTATCCAACTTTTCAATCACAGCATATCTAAAAAGTAATTCTGCATTTAATTGATATTGTGAAACAAGATATCTGATAACATCTTTTCTTTCTTGTGTAGAAAGTGTTGATGTGTACCATTTCTTAGGTTTCACTTTAAATTGCAACAAGTAATCCATAATTAGATCATCATGATATTGGTCTGGTAAATATGTATCTAAATACTGATATAATTCATCCAGCTGATATCCTATCTTCTTATAATGATGTTTTTCATAAAAACATGCGAAATCATAAAAGAACTGAAATGGAGAAGAAACATGATTCATAACAGCGTTCATTGTACGTACAAAACGTCCGCTGTTCCAATATTTTTCCAACATATCTTCAGCCATATGAATTTTTTGCATATCTTCTAAAGAAAGCCAATGATTTTCTAACATCTCATAAGGAGGTTTCTGCTGATAAATATATCCATAATCATCCGCATTATTTCTTAAAGACGTTCCTCTTAATAATTTCAAGAATCCCAGTTGCAATTCCTTTGCTCTAAAGGCAAAGACATCATCAAACGATTGTGCAAATCTTTCAAAGTTTTCATAAGGTAATCCAGCAATTAAATCTAAATGTAAATCACATTTTCCATCTTCCATGAGCATATGAACAACTTCACTTAAACGTTCAAAATTCTGTATTCTTTTGACTGCTCTATTTGTTGGCTCATATGTAGATTGAATACCAATTTCAAATCTTAAAAGTCCCTGTGGTGCATTTTCTCTAATAAAATCAATAATTCTTTGATTTAAAACATCTGCGTTGATTTCAAATTGAAATTGTTGCCCAGGACGATAATGTTCAAAAATGTAAGCTAAAATCATGATGGCATGATCAGCATTGGCATTAAAGCTTCGATCTAAAAATTTAATAGTTTTTGCAGGACTCTGACAAATCATTTCTAATTGTTTTTTGAGATATTCCTCGCTAAAAAATCTTAGCCCTTTCTCTAACGAAGATAAACAATATTGGCATTGAAAAGGACATCCACGACTTGTTTCAAAATATAATATACGTTTTGCAATATGTGCCTGATCTTGTGGGAGTTGATATGGAGAATCTAAAGTTTCTACATATTCTAATGGTGCTATTGCAATACTTTGAGAAATATGATGCTGGTCACTTACACCATCCAAACGGACAGGCAAATGATCTCTTAAAGCTGATAAAAGCTGAGGAAAAACCAGTTCCCCTTCTCCGCTGATGACATAATCAATTGGAAAATGATTCAAAAAATATTGTGGTTCATAAGTGACTTCGGGTCCACCAAGAATGATAATGATTTCAGGTTGCCTTAAACGTAATAACTGACATATCTTTTCAATATATTCAATATTCCAAATATAACATGAAAAAGCCACAACATCTAAATGCATGGAAATCAAATCATCAACAATATGTTCAAGTGAATCTTTAATAGTATATTCTTTAAAATCAATATC
Organism: Massilimicrobiota sp. mt181; assembly: GCF_055420065.1. Taxonomy (NCBI): domain Bacteria; kingdom Bacillati; phylum Bacillota; class Erysipelotrichia; order Erysipelotrichales; family Erysipelotrichaceae; genus Massiliimicrobium; species Massilimicrobiota sp. mt181. The sequence goes on along the minus strand of NZ_JBVAYN010000039.1, from coordinate 2,215 downwards.
AAAATCGTGATAAGTCGCAACATACAATAAACGTACAGATAAAGATGTATGAATATATTTAGAATTTAATGTTGTAATCAAAGTTTTCATAGTTTTCCCCATTTCTCTTAGATACAAATTCTTATTACTTGAAAAAAATAATCTAGAGATCACCCTAGATTATTTTTCTTGAATATCAGGAATAACTCCTTTATTTAAACAATATTCTTCCAAAGTCCAGCTATTGTTAAAGATTTCTTTTGCAGCTTCTTTACCAACATATCTAAAATGCCATGGCTCATTCGCAATACCAGTAATATCCGCTTTATCTTCTTCATATCTTAAAATAAAGCCATATTTATAAGAGTTCGCTACACACCATTTATAGTCTGGCTTGTATCCAAAACGACTGTTCGTAATACCATTCAAATGATCATCAATAACAGCCTGACATGTTAAATCAACACCTAATCCTGTCTGATGTTCACTTGCTCCAGGTTCAGCAACAAGACTGGCTGCTGTCACTTCATCATATGTGTCAAAATATTCATCATATGTTTTTTTCTGATTTGCATAAGAACGATAAGCGCTATTAATAACAAGATCATAGCCTTCCTGTTTAGCCGCTTCAAACATGTCCACAAGGGCATCTGCTGCTTCTTTACGCAATCTTGAATCATCACAATCAGAAGCCACTTTCACCTTATCTGGATCAGGAGTGACAAGATCAGATGGTTCATAGTCTGATGATAAATAGAAACCTTTTTTTACTAATGTCAATACATCATCTGGATTTTGAATTGTATAAGATGTTTCAGGTTGATTTTCTGATATAATAAATGGATATGTTGTAATCAATACAGCATAATTATAGTTTTGATTTTCAGCATAAACTTCCATATATTTATCTAAATCAGCAAATACAAATCCTTTCACTTTCATAAAAGGTTCAATTTGTGCATATGTGTATTGCTGATCTACCAGATGCTTAACTTCATTAACACCAGCTGTTTTTAAAACTTCCCAAATTTGATCATTGGAATAATTCAATGTCGTTAATTTTGGAACATAATTATCAAAAATTTCATCTATGGTTGAAATCACATTTTCAACTTCTAAATCCTTATGTAAAGATAAATATTGTTCATATTCATCATAATACTGAACTTTTTCACTTTGTTCAATCCATTGTGAAATATGAGATAATTTATCATGTGATAAAATTTCATCAACTTCATCACCATCTAAAGCCAAGATTTGATTTTGCTGATCAAATGAATAACCTTTAATAGCCAACTGAATACGATCAAAATTGAACCAAACTGCCACACCAATAACCAGTGCAACAACAACTCCTATAATTGCAATTCTATCCCAACGTATTCTCGAACGGCTAGAATGAGAATACGAACTATAATATGTATATCTTTTACCTCTATTAAATCTCATAATCTACCTCTTTTCTATGTCTTATAGTTTAACATATTCAGTCTCATAATTCTACAATTTACGTGAAAATCATATGATTAAAAAGATTTAGATATGATAATATTATTGCATTATGAGGATAATTATGTTATTTTAATTGTTGTATAAAAAGGAGGTTTCTCTATGCATTTTGTTATTTGTATGTTTATTGCATTCATCTGTCTGATTACCGATGTACTTTTTACAGAAGTTTTTCCAAAATGGTTTAAAGCTATTCTTGCTTTACTTGGAAGTGCGACAGCTGGTTATGCAATTGCGATATTGATTAGAAAAATAGCAATGTGGACAGAAGCTTTTACAAAGCCTGCACTTTTATCAACTGCTGGCATTTGTGCAGCCATTACGCTTATTATTGTCATCATTGTTGTCTTTATTCTTAAAAAAAGAAAATTAAAAAAAGCTTAAAAATTTATCTTCAATCGAAGATATTTTTTTATAATCTTAAATAAAAATTAACCAAATCTTCACTTATTCCACTTTCTTTTTTTCTATAATAAAAATAAGGAAGTGATATCAATGAATGAGACATATAAAGACTATTTTTACTCTGGTATTATGATGTCATGCATCGCCTTAATAGGTTCATTGCTGAGTATCGTTAATCTCATCCCATTATTAATTGCCTATCAGTGTATGCAAAAAGCAAAAAACTATGAATTACCTCAATCACAATATAAAATACTGTCCGGTATTTTCCAGACAGCCATTATGTTCACATTATTATTTACAATTTTTTATTTAAGTTTTC
>NZ_JBVAYN010000038.1:0-14825 GCF_055420065.1 Massilimicrobiota sp. mt181 | reverse complement strand
GTATAATAACGCATGTATTTGATGTTAGTAAAGGGGGGAAGTTCAATATGGCAAAAACTGTAGTAAGAGAAAATGAATCATTAGATGATGCATTACGTCGTTTCAAAAGACAAGTTTCTAGAACAGGTACCCTTGCAGAAGCTCGTAAAAGAGAATTTTATGTTAAGCCTGGTTTAAAACGTAAAATGAAATCAGAAGCTGCTAGAAAAAATAAAGGTAAACAAAGATAAGAAGAATTTCGGTTCTTCTTTTTTTGTTTTCTCATATATTAAAATGAGGTGATTTCATGGTCGTGATTAATGAACAGCAAATTTGTGTTCATGACTATCAGAAAGTATTGATGATGGATGCTCATTTTTTTAAAATTCAAATGCCACACTATATTCTTAATATTCGAGGTCAAGATATACAAATTGAATATTATGATCAAAAAGAAATACGCCTTAAGGGATCTGTGAAAGTGATTGAATATGATGAAGATAGGTTATGATCTTTATCATATTCAAGAAGAATTGATTTATGAATTACTTGAATATGCTAAGACTAAGAAAGTCAGATTAATTCATTTACGAAAAAAAGATGATATGTATCAATTTTATATTCCTACATATCAAAGATATTTACTAAAAGGCTTATCATATCCTGTTCAATATTTAAAAACAGAAGGATTATGGAAATATATTTTCTTTTTATCAAAACAATATTTAAATATCATCGGTGTTCTTGTTTTTTTTATCAGTGTTTTGATCTCTTCTTTTTTGATTTTTGATGTTCGCATTAAAGGAACGATGACAGAAGTTAATGAAGATATGAAAGTTTCTTTGAAAAATGAGAATATTGATATTATGAAACCACTTCAAAGTTATGAAAAATTAAATGAAATTTTATTACATTTTAAGGAACTTTATAAAGATCAGGTAGAATATATCAATATTTATCAGACAGGAAGTGTTTTTCATATTGAATATACAAAAAGAACACAAGAAGAAGTGAAAGAGGATGATTATCGCAATATTTATGCCAAGAAAGATGGCATGATTCAATCATTAGATGTGAAAAGTGGGTTGAGTGTTGTTAAGAAAAATGATTATGTAAAAAAAGGCGACTTATTAGTTGAAAATACGATTATTTCAACTCAAAATAAAACAAAGATCATACCAGTTGAAGGTCATGTTTATGCTTATACTTTTAACCAATATGAAGCCAGTATTCCTGATGTTAAACAGGATAGTGCTGAGGCTTTCTATGAACTTTTGTTGAAAATTCGTAGTCAATTACCAACACAGGCTGTTATTGATAAAGAAAATGTTTTACAAATGACAAGAACTCGTAGTAAAATAACTTTGAAGATGCATTATACTCTTATTGAAGATATTGCAGTCAAAGGAGAAGAGAATGAAGAAAATCTTGAAACTTGAAACATGTACAATGGATGAAATAACAAGACTCATGGGAAATCATGAAGAAAATATTCATTTGTTAGAAGAGGCTATTCAATGTGATATTATAGTACGTGGAAATGAAATTGTTTTAAATGATACTGAAGAAAAAAATCAGCAGGTTGAGGATATGATAAGGACTTTGCTGGCTTTAGTCAAACAAGGGAAAAGTATTAGTCAACGAGATATTATATATTCATTGAATCTTGCTAAAAATAATCAGTTAGAGAAAATTGATGAACTTTATCAGATTAAGATTGCACGTACAATGAATGGAAAACTGATTTATCCTAAGACTTTAGGCCAAAAAGAATATTATCAGGCACTTAAACATCATGATGTTGTTTTTGGCATCGGTCCTGCTGGGACAGGAAAAACATATTTGGCTGTTGTTTTTGCTGTTCAAGCATTAAAAAATCATGAAGTTCAAAAGATTATTTTAACGAGACCAGCCGTAGAAGCTGGTGAGAGTTTGGGCTTTTTGCCAGGTGATTTAAAGGAAAAGGTTGACCCATATTTAAGACCGCTCTATGATGCTCTTTATGATATGTTAGGACAGGAAAAAACAGAACGCTATATCGAAAAAGGCATCATTGAAATTGCGCCACTTGCCTATATGCGTGGTCGTACTTTGGAAGATGCATATGTTATTTTAGATGAAGCACAAAATACAACAGATGCTCAGATGAAAATGTTTTTAACGAGACTAGGTTTTCATTCTAAAATGATTATAACTGGAGATATTACACAAATAGATTTACCAAAAGGTGTAGGCAGTGGACTCAAAAAAGCTTTGCATATTTTAAAGGATGTTAAAGGGATTCGTTTTGTGTATTTAACAGCTTTAGATGTAGTGAGGCATCCTGTTGTACAAAAAATTATTGAACGTTATGAAGAAGATGAAAAGAATCATGATATGAATTAGCTGCTGATGATTTGTCAGCAGTTTTTCCTTTATCACTATTAAAAAGGGATTTGACTTATCATTATAGAAATCATTTTTTTAATATATCAATACTGTATCTACATTTTAGATGAAAAATCAGACAATATTTTATTAAGCTTGACTTGAATTTTTTTGATACTTTGTTTTTATAACGATATTATTTTGATATTCAAATAAAAAAGTGGTATAGACCACTTTTGTAGTTATTTCATTGTTTTAAGATAATGTTTTAAAACTTTCAAATGGGCTGTTGAAACAGGTAATTGAGAAATATCGTCCAGACTGTATAATGATCCAAAAGGTTCATTGATTGAAAAATGATAAATATGCATATGCCATGTACGATGGGTAAAGACATGTTTGACCTGACCATGATAAGAAACAAGGGATAGGGATAAATGATATTGTTTTTCAAATTCTTCAATAAAGCGATAAGGACTTTCTATTTCATATTGAATAAATCCATATAGGTTCTCTAATAGTCCAGCAGGATTTTGAATCATGATGTATTGGTCCTGATATGTAATAATTCCTGTTATATAGTTTATTTCTTTATGTTTTATATTTTTAATAGAAATGGGTAATACTTTTTGTTGTCCAGTCTTCTTTGCTTGACAAAAAGAAGCAATTGGACAAATTTCACAATGAGGGTTGAAAGGACGACATATAGTAGCTCCTAAATCCATAAGTCCTTGATTAAATGCTGAGGAATCGTATCCATCAAGTAATTCATTGACAATGTTGAAAATATTTTTTTGAGCTTTTGGTAAAGCAATATTTTCTGTTAGAGCGTATAATCGAGATATAATTCTCAGCACATTTCCGTCTATAGCCGGAGTTGGTAGCCCATAAGCAATTGAACAAATGGCTCCAGCTGTATAAGGACCAATACCTTTAAGTTTGAGAATTTCCTGATAAGTTATGGGAAAGATGCCATGATATTGAGTGCATATTATTTGGGCGGTCTCATGAATATGTTTAGCACGACGATAATATCCAAGTCCTTCCCATAATTTATAAACTTCTTCTAAAGAAGCGTCTGCTAATTTGTCAATGGTATCAAATGTTTGGATAAAACGTTTATAATAGGGGATAACAGCCTCCGTTGTTGTTTGTTGGAGCATAATTTCACTAATCCATATATAATAGGGATTTTTTGTTTCTCGCCAAGGGAATTGACGATGGTTGGATTGATACCAGGAAATAAGATTATTTTGTATATTGTTTTGCATAAAATCACCGTTGGTATTATACTATAAAATAAAACAAAAAGAAAAGGATGTGATGAAAAATGAAGAAGGAAGATCGTATTATTCATGATTCTTTAAGAGAAACAAAACTTGCTGATGAACGTCTATCACCTTATGCAACAAAGAACAGTGAATGCGTTAAGGTCAAAAAGACAACAAAAAAAGTGAAAGAATTTGATATACGTTGGCCTTTTGAAGAAGATATTGATCGTGTCTTATATTCAAAAAGTTATAGTCGATATGTTGATAAGACGCAAGCACTATCATTTTTTAGTAATATTCATATCACAAAACGTTCTTTGCATGTCCAATGGGTTTCTCGTATAGCAAGACAGATTGGACGTGGGTTAAATCTTAATCTTGATTTAATTGAAGCGATTGCTTTGGGTCATGATTTAGGACATGCACCTTATGGACATGTAGGAGAAAAAGCAATTAATGATTGCTTAGTAGAAAGACAATTTGGTTATTTTACACATAATGCAAATAGTGTCAGAAATTTATTGTTTATTGAAAGAAATGGCATTGGATATAATGTTTCTTTGCAGGTGTTGGATGGTATTTTATGTCATAATGGTGAAATTCTTTCAAGAATATATAAACCAGATCGTCATAAAACCATTGAACAGTTTTGGCATGAATATGAAAGCTGCTGGAAAGAGAAAGATTATTCACTTAAAATTTCTCCAATGACTTTAGAGGGTTGTGTTGTCAGAATTTCTGATGTCATTTCTTATGTTGGGAAAGATATTGAAGATGCTATTAAAGTCGGTATCATCACTTTAGATGACTTGCCTAAAGAAGTTGTAGATGTATTAGGAAGTAATAATAAATCTATGATTAATCGTCTGATTGGTGATCTTGTCATTCATAGCTATCACAAACCTTATTTAGAATTTTCAAAAGAAGTTTATCATGCTTTAGCGATACTTTTTCAATTTATTTCTACGCACATTCATCATCATCCAACACTCATGAAAGAAAACGAAAAGTTGACACGAATGGTTAAAGAATTATATGATGTTCTATATGATGATTTATCTACACAATATCAACCTCAAAAAGGGATTTGTGCACATGTATCAAAAATGATAGAAACATATAAAGAAACGCCTCTTGAATTGATTGTCAGTGATTATCTTTCAGGAATGACGGATAGCTATGCTTTGCGTTTTTATGAAGAAAGATTTTTACCAAAACAGCATGGAGAAATGATTGAAGACTATTAAAAAATTTGTACTTAACAAAAAAAAGTGATAAGATAAAAGTAAGAAAGGAGTCAGACTATGAAACTCATAATTGCAATTGTAAATAATGATGATAGTAATGCTGTTCAGACAGCATTGACTGAAGGTGGCTTTTTTGTAACAAAGTTGGCCACATCAGGTGGTTTCCTTAAGAAGGGAAATACAACTTTCTTTATTGGAACAAATGATGATAAAGTAGATCCTGCTCTTGAAATTATCAAGGCACATGCTAGAAAACGTGTAGAGAAGGAACCAACTGTTCCACCTACAGAAATGGGTGAATTTTTTACTCCTATTATGGTAGATGTTTTAGTTGGAGGAGCCACTGTTTTTGTTGTAGATGTGGATCGTTTTGAAAAAATTTAAAAAACAGCCTAGGCTGTTTTTTATTTGTGAAGGAGAATATTATGGAAATAAGAGTGCTACGTGGTCATGAAATTATAGAAGCGGCTCAACTTTTAAGACATAGTCAAATACAAAAAGATGATCTGATAGCTGAAGCTTATCATAAAGATGTTTTTTTTATAGGCGCATTTGATCAGGAGCTTGTTGGCGTTGCAGGTGTTTATAGATTTAGACAGATTGTATATTTGGATGTTAAGGAAAATGTATGTAACTCAGATGTTGCTTCTTTGCTTTTAAAACACATTCTTTTGTTAACGTGGGATGATATTACTGCGAAAGTGCCTAAAGAACATGCAACATTATATAGAGACAATGGTTTTCAAGTCATCAAAGAAGAAGAACATTTTATACATTTCATCTATCATCATCAAACAACAAATCATTTTACACAATATCAGCAGGTTCATGATTTTATTGCCAGTCAAAAGCAGCGCGTTTATGCTTTGGATAATTTTAAGAGATTTATGAAAGATATGGGCAATCCTCAGATTCTATTAAAATCTATACATATTGGTGGGACGAATGGAAAGGGTTCAACAACAAATTATATGCGATCAGTTTTACAGACAGCTGGATATAAAGTTGCCACTTTTACTTCTCCGGTTTTAGAAACACGTTTAGAAATTATGCGTATTAATGATCAGCATATTAGTGAAGAGGAAATTATTTTATATGTTAATAGATATATGGACTTGTGGCTCAAATATGAATTATCTATGTTTGAAATCGAAGTTTTTATTGCTATTATGTTCTTTTTGAATCGCCGTGTTGATTTTGCTATATTCGAAGTTGGTTTGGGAGGAGAACTTGATGCCACAAATATTATTTATCCAATCATAACTGCAAATACCAATATAGGACTAGATCATACCGAATATTTAGGAAATACCTATGAAGAAATTGCTATGACCAAAGGTGGAATTATTAAAGATGGCGTTCCATTTATAACGGGAGAGAAAAAAGAAGAATGTCTTCGCGTTTTTCAAAATATTTGTGATCAGCATCACAGTCCGCTGATGAAAGTGCAGGATATTTTGCATATTGAAGATCATCAGCAATATTTGACTTATGATTATCGTCAATATCATGTGACATTGAATACATCAGCACGCTATCAATGTCAAAATAGTGCATTGGCTATAGAAATTTTGCTGTATTTAAAAGAGCATAGCTATATGGAATTTACTGATGAAGAGTTATTATCAGGCTTAAAAAATGCAATCTGGGCTGGGCGTTTTGAAATTGTTAATGAAAAGCCTTTGATGATTATTGATGGCGCTCACAACAAAGAAGGCATGGAAGCCTTTTATCAATCAGCAAAAAAATATTCTCATATAAAAATTATTTTTAGTGCTCTAAAAGATAAAGATACACACGCAATGATTGAATTGTTATTGCAACTAACAGATGATATCACAGTTTGTGAATTTGATTTTTATCGTGCACAAACAGTTGAGAAGTTGGCAGAAGATTTTCCTGTGAAAATTGAAAAAGATTGGCATAAGGCCATTGATCAGGCTTTTTTACATCAAGGTGTTGTTTTTATTACAGGTTCACTTTATTTTTTAGCTCAAGTGCGTCCTTATATTCTTAAGCATCAAAAGAAAGTGTAAGAAAATATTGTGTTTTATTTGAGAGTATGGTATTATCGCATAGAAAAGAAATACGAAAGACCTGGAAATCTTTTCCGGGCTTTTATTTTGAGAGATTTGCATGACGTTTGCCTCGATTTTGTCGGGTAAGAGGTGAATGTAAACAAATGAAGATGAAAGAGAGGTTTATATGAAGCAAATAACTTTTTATGATTTAGGATTGTCAAAACCAGTTTTACAGGGGATTGAGATGATGGGATATGTTATTCCTTCACCAATTCAGGAAAAAGCGATACCTGTTTTATTAGATGGACATGATATGATTGGACAGGCTCAAACGGGAACAGGAAAGACTTTGGCATTTGGAAGTGTATTATTATCACGTATTGAAAAGAAAAACAATCATGTACAGGCATTGATTTTATCACCCACACGAGAATTGGCGTTACAGATTGATGAAGAATTAAAGCGTATTGGAAAATATACGGATTTATCTATTGTGAGCGTCTATGGTGGAAGTGAAATCGAAAAACAAATACGTGCCTTAAAAAAAGGAGCCAATATTGTTGTGGGAACACCAGGTCGTGTTTTAGATTTAATGCGTCGTAAGGCTTTGAAGTTAGATAATGTTGAATGGCTGGTTTTAGATGAGGCAGATGAAATGCTAAATATGGGGTTTATTGATGATATTGAGACCATATTAAAAGCTACACCTGAAGATAAGCAAACTGCATTATTTTCAGCAACGATGCCTAGTGATATTAAGAAAATTGCTAGTTTTTATATGAAAGACAATTATCAGCATATTCAAATCAAATCAAAAACAATGACTGCAACAACTGTTTCACAGTATTATTTTGAAACAAAAATGAATCGTCGATTTGAAGTGTTATGTCGTATTTTAGATTCGCGTGAAATGGAAAATGCAATTATTTTCTGTAAAACAAAACGTTCTGTTGATGAAGTGGTCGCAGCAATGCAACAAAAGCATTATAATGTAGAAGCTATGCATGGGGATTTATCTCAGAATCAAAGAATGAATACTTTAAGACGATTTAAAAGTGGAAGCATTCAATATCTTGTCGCAACGGATGTGGCAGCGAGAGGAATTGATGTCGATAATATCTCACACGTTATTAATTATGAATTACCACAAGATGAAGAATTATATGTTCATCGTATAGGTAGAACTGGTCGTGCAAATAGAAAAGGGGAAGCTTATTCTATTGTGACATCACGTGAGAAAAATTTCCTTAAAGTGATTGAGAAAAGAACGCATAGTCATATTGAAAAATTACCTGTTCCTGCGATTGAAGATATTTTTGATCAGAAAGTAAAGGAATTGCTTTTTGATGTTCAAGCTACCATTCTTAAAGACAATATCAAGCCATTTCAAGAGATTGTCAAGGAAATACCTGGACATATGAAAAATGATGTCATAGCTGCTTTATTGGCTATGTGTTATTCGCAAAGAGTAGGGTTTGATTATCAGGATATAAGCGAATTAGATAAAGATTATCAGCGTATATTTATGAGTGTTGGTTCAATGGATAAAGTTGGTGTCAAAGATATTATTGATTTTTTAGTACGTTTTGGTCAAATTCAAAAAAGAGATATAGGTGATATTACATTAAAAAGAAAATTTACTTTTGTAAATGTAAAACCAAATGTAGCTAAACAGGTTATTGATTATTGTTATAATCAAAAAATAAAAGGAAGACGTGTTCGTTTGGAGTTTGCTGAAGAAGAATAAAAAAGATTGTCAAAATCAAATGAATTTAAAAAATGAAGTGGAAATGTCCTCAAAAGGAATTTCCACTTTTTTAAAATTACAACATTTTTTTATTGAATGTAAGCACTAACATAGTGTATAATATAAAAAGTAGTAACAAAGGAGGAAGTTATATGAAAAAATATGTCTACTTATTTAGTGAAGGAAACAAAGACATGCGTAACTTACTTGGTGGTAAAGGGGCAAACTTAGCTGAAATGACAAATATTGGTTTACCAGTACCTCAAGGGTTTACAGTCACAACTGAAGCCTGCACTAGATATTATGAAGACGGAAAAGTGATTTCTAAAGAAATTGAAGACCAGGTTTATGAAAAACTTGCAGAACTTGAAAAAATTACAGGAAAAACTATGGGGGATGCACACAATCCATTACTTGTTTCTGTACGTTCTGGAGCAAGAGCTTCTATGCCTGGTATGATGGATACAGTTTTAAATTTAGGTATGAATGATGAAGTGGCTAAAGGATTTACTGAAGCAACACAAAATCCACGCTTCGTATACGACAGCTATCGTCGTTTTATTCAAATGTTTGCTGATGTTGTTATGGGATTCCCTAAAAGCTCATTTGAACATATGTTCGATAAAGTTAAAGAAGAAAAAGGCGTTGAATTTGATACTGATTTAACAGCTGATGATTTAAAAGAAGTTGTAGAAATTTATAAAAGTGAATACAAAAAACATGCTGGAGAAGATTTCCCTCAAGATCCAAAAGTACAAATGATGGAAGCAATCAAAGCTGTATTTAGATCTTGGAATAATGATCGTGCTATCACATATAGACGTTTAAATGATATTCCTGCAAGTTGGGGAACTGCTGTTAATGTTCAGGAAATGGTTTATGGTAACCGTGGTGAAACTTCAGGAACTGGTGTTGCGTTTACAAGAAACCCAGCAACTGGTGAAAAGAAATTATATGGTGAATACTTAATGAATGCACAAGGTGAAGACGTTGTTGCAGGTATTCGTACACCTCAAACAATTGATACTTTGAAAGAAGTTATGCCTGAATGTTATGACCAATTTGTAAAAATCAATAAAATTCTTGAAGATCATTATAAAGATATGCAAGATATGGAATTTACAATTGAAGACGGTAAATTATTCATGCTACAAACACGTAATGGTAAGAGAACTGCTGCTGCTGCTTTAAAAATTGCTGTTGACTTAGTGCATGAAGGTATGATTACAAAAGAAGAAGCTTTATTAAAAGTTGAACCAAAACAACTTGATCAATTATTACATCCAAACTTTGATGATGTATCATTACGTTGTGCACAAGTTGTGGCAACTGGTTTAGCTGCTTCACCAGGTGCAGCTACAGGACGTATTTATTTTACTGCTGAAGATGTTATTGAAGCTCATAATAATGGGGTTCAAGATATCTTATTAGTTCGTCTTGAAACTTCACCTGAAGATATTGAAGGTATGAATATCGCTCATGGTATTTTAACAATCCGTGGAGGAATGACTTCACATGCTGCAGTTGTTGCTAGAGGTATGGGAACTTGCTGTGTTTGTGGATGTGGTTCATTAAAGATTGATGAAGAAAATAAAATTTTAACAACACCTGATGGTAAACAATATCATGAAGGTGATTACATGTCATTAGATGGAAGTACTGGTAATGTTTATGGTGAACAGATTAAAACTGTTGAACCAGAAATCAGTGGTGACTTTGAAACATTTATGGAATGGGCTGATGCTGCACGTACATTGGAAGTTCGTACAAATGCTGATACACCTCGTGATGCATTACAGGCACGTAAATTTGGTGCAGAAGGTATTGGACTTTGTAGAACAGAACATATGTTCTTTGAAGAAGAAAGAATTTTCAACTTTAGACGTATGATTACTGCAGAAACAGAAGAAGCAAGAAGAGAAGCACTTGAAAAAATCTTACCATATCAAAGAAGTGACTTTAAAGAATTATTTAAAGCTATGGAAATTTATCCAGTTACAATTCGTTTCTTGGATCCACCTTTACATGAATTCTTGCCTCATACTGATGAAGAAATTAAACCTCTTGCTGAAAGTTTAGGTATGACTTTTGATGCATTAAAAGCTCGTGTTGAATCATTGAAAGAATTCAATCCAATGATGGGACACAGAGGATGTCGTTTAGCTGTTACTTATCCTGAAATTGCTGAAATGCAAACAAGAGCTGTGATTGAAGCTGCTATTGCAGTTAATAAAGAAGGACAAAATGTTGTTCCTGAAATTATGATTCCACTTGTTGGAGATGTTAACGAATTAAAATATGTTAAGAAAGTTGTTTGTGATACAGCAGATAAGATTATCAAAGAAGCTGGTGTTGAATTGCCATATAAAGTTGGTACAATGATTGAAATTCCAAGAGCTGCTTTAACTGCTGATAAGATTGCACAAGAAGCTGAATTCTTTAGCTTTGGAACAAATGACTTAACTCAGATGACATATGGTTTCAGCCGTGATGATGCTGCTAAATTCTTAGGTGATTACTATAGTAAACAAATCTTCGAATCTGACCCATTCGCTAAAGTCGATCAGGAAGGTGTCGGAGAATTAATGAAAATCGCTATTGAAAAAGGTAAGAAAACACGTCCTGACATTAAGTTAGGTATCTGTGGTGAACATGGTGGTGAAGCAAGCACTATTGAATTCTGCCATAAATTAGGTTTAACATATGTTTCATGTTCTCCATTCCGTGTACCATTAGCACGTTTAGCTGCTGCACAAGCTGCTGTTAAAGAAAAAATGGGTATTGACTAAAGGTATGATGAAATCATACCTTTTTTTATCGACGTATCTTGAGAACTATGATATAATATTTGAAAAGTGTAGGTGGTTTGATGAGAGTGCAATTAAATTTAGATAGTTTAGCTGTTCTTTTATTTTGTGGTGATTTAGTTGTTGATAACACAGCTCCTCTATCTCAGGAAGAATGGTATATTATAGAACGTAAATTGAAAAGTTCTTCTAAAAAAACACCATCTAAATTATTTGGAATGAATAAAGATACGTTGATTGATATTTTAGGAATAGATGAATATATTGCTTATAAAATGATTGCACGTTTAGCGAATGTCAATGAACTTTTATTTGCTTTAGCAAATTTAGAAAATGAGGGTATTTCTATTACAACGAAATATGAAGATAATTATCCAAAAGTTTTATTAACGTCTCTAAAGAAAAGAGCACCGTTATTTTTATATTATGTTGGTGATATGGGTATCACAGATCATCATATGGTATCAGTTGTAGGTCCTCAGGAACTTGAAAAACGTTTAAATGTTTATACGAAAAATATCGTAACGAAAATATATGATGAAGAAAAAGTTCTTGTTGCCAATGGAACAAAAGGAACAGATGCTTATGCTTTAAAAACTTTTTTGAATTTAGGTGGTAAAGCTATTTGTTTTGTCAGTGATCATATGTTTGATAAGAAAAAATCTTTTTCAAAATATATTAAAGATGGACGTTTATTGTTAGTAAGTGCTGTAGATCCATTTGCTTACTTTAATGTGACAAATGCATTGGATCGTAATATTTATGTTTGTGGTCTTTGTGATGTTCAAATTATTACAGCTACGCATATTAACAGTGGTGCTGTATGGTTTACAACAATTCAAAACTTTCATTATCATTGGACAAAACAAATGGTATTAGATGATAATCATTATGGTGGCAATATACGTTTATTAGAGATGGGAGCTATAAAAATAACTTATGAAGATATTTTATCGTTATTGACGCTTGATCAAATTATAGAAAAAAATGAAGTTGTTAAGGAGGAAGAAGAGATACTCATAGATCAGATGTCTATTTTTGAGTTCTTGGATGAATAATATGATAAATGATTTTTTTAGAAAATATAAAAGATCTCCTGTTACAATTATACTGATATGTGCTTGCATAGGCATTTATGTCTTATCATTTTTTATGTTTGGTGAGGAAATGAATGCATATGAAGGGCTATTATTTGGAGGTTATAATCCTGTATATATTCAGCTAACACATGAATATTTTCGTTTGATAAGTGCAAATTTTATTCATTTTGGTATTTTGCATTTGGCTGTTAACTGCTATTCTCTTTATGGGGTAGGTGCTTTTATTGAAAATTCACTGGGATTAAAAAAATATATTATTTTAATCGTTGCCAGTACTTTATCAACAACGGGATTGCCATATCTGTTTTACTTATTAACAGGATATGAAGCAAATGTTGTGAGTGGTGGTATCAGTGGAGTGATTTTTGGATTGATAGGGGCACTTGCAGCTTTAGCAATGCATTATCGTTATATTTATATGGATATATTTAAGCAATTGGCACCAAATCTTATTTTAATGTTAGTTATATCTTTTATCATTCCATCTATTTCTCTTTCAGGACATTTGGCAGGACTGATTGGTGGTTTTGTATGTACATATATCTTGTTATGTTTTAAGCAAAAGGAACATCTTATTCATTGATAGAGGAGGAAAAATATGTCATTTCAAAATAAATATAAAGAATATAAAGAAAGACAAGAAGCAAAAAAATATTTTCGATCAAATAATGATCAGTTTTTAGACTCATCACAATGGATGAAAGTGATTGGTTTTGGATTGTTGGTGTCAATTATATGTGGTGTTGTTTTAGGTTTGGTTATTTACGCATTACATATCACTTCATCTCTTTTTTATATTGTTTGTGCTTTGGCTGTTGCTGGTGCTATTAATAAAATATCACAAATTCATTCTTCACAAATGGCTATCTTAAGTGTTGTTTGTACATTTGTATGTTATATCGTTGGAGAAATGACAATGATATATTTACCTCTCCATGAAATGGGAATAGGTTTAGAATATGTATCTATTTTATCTATCCTGTCATCGAGCATTCAATCTTTATTTGTTGGAGATTTGTTTACAACAATTGTTGCAGTTATTGGTTTATTTATTGCTTATACTGTTGCTAAATAAATATATTGAATATCCTAAAAAATGAGTGTATGAAAATACACCCATTTTTGTTATAGTTGAAACGAGAAGTTCAATTTATTATTATCGTTCAATGAAATAAAACAGATATTTTTATTTTAAATCAGGTTGATAATATTTTTCTACATATTCTTCATAAAGTTCCTTAAATCTTTGATAGTGAACGATTTCTCTTTGTCTTAAAAAAGACAGTGGTGCTAAAAGATCAGGATCTTGTGTCTGATTCATTAAATTTTCATAAATGGCTCTGGCTTTTTGTTCTGCTGCACAATCTTCAGCTAAATCGGCAACAGGATCACCTGTTGAAGCAATAGCGACAGTATTAAATGGAACTCCATTTGCATCATTTGGAAATAACGAGCAACCATGTTCTGTATAATAAGATTGCAGACCTGCTGCTTTAATTTCTTCCATTGTTGCACCCTGTGTCAATTGATATACCATTGTTGAAACCATTTCCATATGACCTAATTCTTCAGTACCAATATCTGTTAATAAAGCTTTTCCTTTATCATCTGGCATTGTATACCTTTGTGTTATATAGCGAGTAGATGCTGCCAGCTCACCATTTGGTCCACCAAATTGAGTGATAATATATTTGGCCATTGATAAATCTTTTGATCTAATAGCTATTGGATATTGCAGTTTCTTACTGTAAACCCACATTTTATTTCCTCCTTAATCTTTTTGAAATTCCCAAGGCCATGGACCTTGTAACCACTCAAATGGGACATGATCTTGAGTATTTTGAACATAAAGTATTCCAAACTTCTTTTCAAATGCATCTTGTGCCTGTTGACCTTTTTGAACATATTCCTGATAAAGTTGAATCATTTTTTCATCGTCAGGATGGGTATCAAGATATAAATTGATTTCATGAGCAACAAAATTATACATCTGTAATTCAAGTAGAAATTGTTGTCTTTCATTTTCAGGTTGTAGACAATAATTTGAAAAACCCTGATATGACATATATAAATCTTTGAAAAGATTTCCGAGCATAATAGCTTCCTGTGGTTCAAAAAGAGAAGGTTTTGTATGCCTTGAATAATGTGGTGTATAAAATGGTGAATAGAAATTCTTGTCTTCTTGAAAAATATTCATATTGACCTCCTTCAATGTTAATTTATGATATGACTTATAGAGTGATAAGGACATATGTTTATTTTCAGTTCATATTTTATTTTTATAAT
>NZ_JBVAYN010000037.1:0-15221 GCF_055420065.1 Massilimicrobiota sp. mt181 | reverse complement strand
AAAAACCCGTGATAATCACGGGTTTAAAGCTTCGACTATTCACTAGCCATAACATCTAAACGATGACGACGTTTCATAGCATCTTTTTCACATTTATCCATTAATCCTTCAGCATGTTCTGGATTGACTTTAGATAATTGTGCGAATCTGTTTTCACTTAATAAGAAATCTTTGAATTTTGTGAAATCAGGTTCTTTAGAATCTAATTGTAATGGATTCTTTCCTTGTTCTTCTAAACGAGGATCATATCTTAATAAGTTGAAGTATCCACATTCAACAGCATGTTTTTGTTGTTGTTGATGATTTGCAAGTCCACCTTTAATACCATGTTCCATACATGGAGAATAAGCAATAATTAATGATGGTCCATCATAAGCTTCAGCTTCTTTAAATGCTTTAATTGTTTGCATTGGATTTGCTCCCATAGCCACTTGTGCTACATAAACATGTCCATATGCCATAGCAATTTGAGCTAAATCTTTTTTGGCTACTGTTTTACCACCAGCAGTAAATTTAGCGATAGATCCAGCTTGTGAAGATTTAGAAGATTGTCCACCTGTATTTGAGTAAACTTCTGTATCAAGAACTAAAATGTTAACATTTTGATCATTAGCGATAACATGGTCTAATCCACCATAACCGATGTCATAAGCCCATCCATCTCCACCAATAATCCATTGAGATTTTGTGACAAGTTCACCTTTCATATCTAACAATTCTTTGATACCTTCACATTTTGAAGCTTCAACTAAAGATACTAACTGATCATAAAGTTTTCTTTCTTCAACTCTTTGCCCTTTAACACTTGCATATTGTGTTAAGACATCCTGAAGTTCAGGTTCACAGGCATCTTTATTTTCTTCAATGATTTCAAGAATACGTTTAGCCATATAATTTTCAGCTAATTTCATACCAAATCCATATTCAGCATTATCTTCAAATAATGAGTTTGCCCATGCAGGTCCTTGTCCATTTTCATCAATTGTACAAGGTGTTGATGGTGTAGAACCACTATAGATTGAACTACATCCTGTTGCATTAGCAATTCTCATATCAGCCCCAAATAATTGAGAAGCTAAACGATAATATGGTGTTTCACCACATCCACCACAAGCACCAGAAACTTCAAAGTAAGGACGCATAAATCCTACACCTTTCACTGTTGTTGTTGGATAACGATCAGCTTTATATGTTACTTTTGAATAAATATGATCAGCCAAAGGAGCATGTGGTAATTCTTCTTTTACTGGTACCATAGATAAAGCTTTCTTTCCAGCTTTACCTGGACATTCAGTCACACATAATCCACAACCAACACAGTTGTCTGGAGAAACTTGGATACGATAAACTAATCCATCAACATTTCTGCCAACAGGTTTTAAAACATCATTTGAAATATCTTCTGGCATAGCCTTCATTTCATCTTCATCAATTAAGAAGGCACGAATTGTTGCATGAGGACATACCATTACACAGTTATTACATTGGATACAGTTTTCTTTGTCCCAACGTGGCACGTCAATAGCAATCGCACGTTTTTCTTTAATAGCAACACCAGATTTCATTGAACCATCTAATTTATCCATAAACGCAGATACAGGTAAATCATAACCATCTAAGGCATTGATTGGTGCAACGAAATTATCAAAGTAATCATCACCTGTTCTTGCTCTTGTTTCAGTAACTGTTAAATCAGACCAGCTAGAATCTACAGGAACTTCTACAATAGCATCTTTTCCTGCATCAATAGCTTTATAGTTCATTTCAACAACAGCATCACCTTTTTTACCATATGTTTTCTTAGCCATTGCTTTCATGTATTCAACAGCTTTATCAACTGGTAAAATTTGTGGATTTAAAGCAAAGAATGCAGATTGAAGAATTGTATTTGTATGTCTTCCCATACCAATTTCACTAGCAATCTTTGTCGCATTGATAATATAGAATTTTGCATTCTTATCAGCTAATTGTTTCTTTAATTTATTTGGTAAATAATCTACAATTTCTTTTTCATCAAATTCTGTATTTAATAAGAAAGTTCCACCATTCTTTAAGTTTTTCAACATATCATATTTCAATACATAGTTATCTAATGAGCATGAGATAAAATCAGCATTATTAACATAGTATGTTGCACGAATTGGTGTATGACCAAATCTTAAATTAGAACGTGTTGCTCCACCTGCTTTTTTACTGTCATAAGCAAAGTAAGCCTGTGAATATAAATCAGTATGATCACCAATAATCTTAATTGAAGATTTATTTGCAGATACTGTACCATCAGATCCTAAACCATAGAATAGGCATGATGTATAATCAGCTTCTACATGGAAGTTTTTATCTTCTTTTAATGATAAATGAGTCACATCATCATTAATTCCAATTGTGAAAGATGTAAATGGATCTTCATCTAATAAATGGTCATATACAGCTTTAATTTGACCAGGTGTTGTATCTTTAGATCCCATACCATAACGTCCACCAATAACTTTGATGTTTGTGTCTTTTAAAACTGAACATACATCTAAGTATAATGGCTCTCCAGTTGCTCCCATTTCTTTTGTACGATCTAAAACAGCAACTTTTTCTACAGTTTTTGGTAAAACTTTTAATAAATATTTTGGCGAGAATGGACGATATAAATGAACTTTAATCAATCCAACACGATCACCACGTTTATTCATTTCATCTATTGTTTCTTTAATTGTTTCAGTTACAGAACCCATAGCAATAATAATACGAGATGCATCTGGAGCTCCGTAATATGTAAATGGTGCATATTCACGACCAGTAATTTCTGAAATTTTTTTCATATAGTCAGCAACAATTTCAACAACAGCTTCATAATGTTTATTTTGTGCTTCTCTACCTTGGAAATAGATATCATCATTTTCAGCACCACCACGTTCAATTGGATTTGTGTGTGGATTTAATGCATTATCTTTAAATCTCTTTAATGCTTCTTTATCTAATAAGCTTTCTAAGACATCATAATCCATAACTTCTACTTTTTGAATTTCATGAGAAGTTCTAAATCCATCAAAGAAATGAATGACAGGAACACTTGCCTTAATAGCAGTTAAATGAGCAATTCCTCCTAAATCCATAACTTCCTGAACACTATGTGAACAAATCATTGGTGCTCCAACTTGACGACATGCATAAATATCCTGATGATCACCAAAAATATTAAGAGCACGTGTTGCTAAAGCTCTTGCAGCAACATGGAAAACTCCTGGTAATAATTCACCTTGAATTTTATACAAGTTAGGAATCATCAATAATAAACCTTGAGATGCAGTAAATGTTGTTGCCAAAGCACCACCTTGTAATGCTCCATGAACAGCACCTGCTGCTCCGGCTTCTGATTGCATTTCAATCACATTGACTGCAGAACCAAAAATATTTTTCTTTCCTTGAGCAGCCCATGCTTCTGCATTTTCAGCCATTGGAGAAGATGGTGTAATTGGATAAATACTTGCAACTTCACTAAAAGCATAAGCCACATGTGCAGCAGCAGTATTTCCATCCATTGATAAATACTTTTTAGACATAATTTTTCTTCCTCCTATAAACTATAGTATACTCTTATTAATAGGAAATTTCCATATGAAAAAAATATTTTCATATCAAGATGACAAAAAATGATTATTTCATCTTTATCATAAAATTGACTTTTTTTACCCTGTAAAACATAGTATAATAATGTCGGAAAATGAAAGGAGTTATTCATGAAAAAAAGAAACTGTTTTATTGGTCAATCAGGTGGACCAACTGTTGCTATTAATGCATCATTAGCAGGAATCATTGATGAATGCATCAATAGCCAGCAATATGATCATGTCTATGGAATGATTAATGGAATTATGGGATTATTAGAAAGTCGCTATATGGATCTGTTAGAAGTCTTTTCTAATCCTCAAAGCTTGCAGCAACTTAAACATTCTCCAGCTATGTATTTAGGTTCTTGCCGATATAAGCTTCCTGACATCCAGGATGATCCACAAACTTATCAAAATTTATTTCACACTTTAGAAAAACTAGAAATCACTGATTTCTTTTACATCGGTGGAAATGATTCTATGGATACTGTCGCAAAGCTATCTGCTTATGCAAAATCTATTCATTCCCCTATTTGTTTTGTCGGAATTCCAAAAACAATCGATAATGACTTAATGGGAACTGATCATACGCCTGGTTTTGGCTCAGCAGCAAAATATGTTGCCACTTCAATGTTAGAAATTGCCTATGATAGTTCTATTTATAAGCTCAATGCCGTCACTATTGTTGAAATCATGGGAAGAAATGCCGGTTGGTTAACTGCGGCAAGTGCTCTTGCGCGAACTCAGTACAACCAAGCTCCAGATTTAATTTATCTACCTGAAGCCCCTTTTTCTACTCAAAAATTCTTAGACGATATTCGCGAAGTTTTTCGTCATAAAAAAAATATCATCATTGCTGTCAGCGAGGGGATAAAGGATGAGAATGGTGAGTACTTAGATTCAGATTCTAAATATACAAAACGTGATGCTTTTGGACATGTCTTACATTCTGGAACTGGTAAAGTATTGGAATCTCTTGTTTTTCAGGAATTTCAATGTAAAGTCCGTAGTATCGAATTAAATGTATTACAAAGATGTGCTATGCATATTGCTTCAAAAGTTGATTTAGATGAATCCTTCCAAATTGGACAACATGCTGTTAAAGCTTCAATGGCAGGACATACTGGAATCATGATGGTTTTTCAAAGAGTACAAAATCATCCATACCAAATTGAATATACATATAAAGACGTTTCTGAAATTGCCAATCTGGAACAACGTATTCCACTTCATTGGATCAATGATCAACACAATGATATTATGCAAGAACTTTATGATTATCTTTATCCACTTATTCAAGGTGAAGTGACAATCACATATGAAAATGGTATTCCTTGCTATAGTGATATCAGTCATTTACGTTATAAATAAGAAAATGGTTTCTCCAACGAGAAACCACTTTTTATTTATAGCCCAAAATATAACGAAAGATCCATTTCTTATACCACTTTAAAGATTGATCAATATCATGAACCAGTTGATGATACAGCTGCAGACACTCTTCATATTCTTCTGCTGTGATTTGATGTGAAGAGAATTGTGCTTTATAGGCAAGACTTTGAATTCTTTCATCTATTGGTCTTTGATTTCGACATAGACGTTTCATTTTCAAATAATAAGCAATCACTTTTTGATTGTTATTCATGCGTCTTGTTTTGATTTGCATCAGATGCGTCGTTATATAACGATAAATCAAAAGAAGACATACAATCATAATAACAATCATCATCGCTTTATAAATATTTTGCATAGAATGTGAATCTTGTTGTGTAGTTTGAGGATTAGTGTCTATCTGATTATTATCAGGAGTCTCAACAGGTGCCTGATTGGTCACTTCCTGACTCTGATTGACATTTTCATCAAGCATTTCACTCATGCTTTGAGCATCAAATTGTCTATCATCAGATGGTGTCATTTCATAAGGAACCCACCCTTTTTCATTTTCAAAAACTTCTATCCAAGCATGAGAACGATATTGAGGGATTCTTGCTTCCCCATTATGAAAATCACTTTCATTCATGACATATCCTCGAACATATCTTGTAGGAATACCCAATTCTCTTAATATCAAGGCTCCTGCAGTCGCAAAATGAGTACAGCTTCCTTTATGATTTTCAAAAAGAAAATAGGAAACAAAGTCTTCTTCTGTTGGGAGTGTGCCAGCATTCAAGTTATAGTCAGCCTGTTGTGCCAACAAAGCACGGACATCACTAACAGCATCTGATACATTCATGTCATCTGATGCTATTACATCATTTTCATCTAATAACTGAGATAAAGATTCATCCAATGACTCGGGAACATTTAAATAAGTCTCATAAACATAATCTTCATAATCGTAATCATATCTATCTGAAACATAGAAAGAGCCATCTTCCTGTGAAGCATTTGGATCCTCTTCATATTGATAAATGACTTCAACTTCCTGATTTTGATACTCGACATATGAATCAAACAATACAGGATATTGTTGATTATTATCTGAGAAAAAATATGGAAGAAACTGAAAATCATAATTTCTTTGTGGAAGAATTCTTACTGTTTGATAAGAGGGTACAAAATTAGAAGACAGATACTGTGTATACATTGATAGAGAATCACTATTCTCATAACTTTCCTGAGCTTCATGCCACTCATTATCAGCATAATCAGCTAATGAATATGCTCTTAAATAAGATGAAAAAGGTATATCTGCCTGAACACGTATAGCAGTTGCACGACTCATCTGAATATTTCCAGAAGGTAAACTTCCATCAATATCACTGCTCATTCCTGTTTGCGATGTTGAAGTCAGCTGTTGCCCTCTACCATATGCAAACCAATCTGTTATTTGTGTTAATACAGATGTTGAATCTTGCTGAAATAAAGGATTGTCTTCTAAATATAATGATGCAAAAAAAGTCATCATACATAGAAAGCTCAACAAAACAACTCTTAGACAATACTGTTGTTTCTGATATTTTAACGCTAATGAAAAAATAAATTGATAGCTTATAAAAATAATGAAACAATAACTTTCTCTTGATGATAAGTCATGTCTAATAATGACAGGAAAGATAAATAAAATAATCAGTATGATTATTTTAATCAAAGCATATCGTTGCGTACAAATTAAAGACACAATAAGATAGACGATAGGCAACCCAAGCAATAGCAGTAACAGATGATAAAACAGCTGAATCTGATATAAATCCTGCGATAAAAGTTCTTCAAAATTTAAAAAGTAATCAAATCGAATAACATCTTGTAGTGTTTCAATAAAAACATCCAAATAACTTTGATATAATAAAATCATTACTAAGACCAAACTTATAAAAAGAAGAACACATATCTTTTGTGGTAAATGTTGATATTTTTGATAAAACATATAAAAGAGAATTCCTATAAAACAAAGAATCCATAAACTTATATATGTATAAGAAGGAAAATATAATGAATAAAAATCATTACCAACAATACCAAAACATCCTAAAATAATCATTAAAACATTAATCAAATGGAGAATATAATCTTTTGAAATAAGATCAAATACTTTTTTCATGAATGATACACCTCCATTTTCTGCCCTTGAATTTGACAAAACGAACCTGGAATCAAAGAATGATTCAATTGTGTGATAGGATTTTTCATAAGCCACTTGATTACATCCATTAATTCATAGAGATGTGTCACAGTTTGAGTATGAATAACCTGATCTTGCAATGATGTGACGATTTCAAAAGTCATGTTACGCTTGATAAAAGCCATACATACTGAATAGAAATAATCAAACTGTAAATCGTAAAATTCATTATTGTCCTTATATTCCATTCCTAAAACAAATTTCTGTTGAACAGGTTGACTACCTATCTTGACTAGTAGTTCTTGAAATTTCAAAGACATTTTCCAATGAATATGTTTAAGTTCATCACCTTCATGATAATTTCTAACTTCAAAAATCTCACTATAATCTTCACCCTTTTGATGAGGAAGATAACTCACTCCCTGTTCATCAAATTGATATATGTTTTCAATTTCTGTATCCACATCAAAGTAATGTGGCAAAACATAGAACCCTATCTGTTCATTGACAGTCTTTGTATAATGAAAACATTGCAACAAATCAAAACATTGAATCTTTTTGATTTCAATCATATAATAACCACAATGCTGACATGGTATTTCTATTTCCATATAATTATCATTCATTGTGATTTGTTCTTGAGATACAAGATTAGAAAAACAATCTATAATCTGATAATCAATAACAATTTTCCCACATTGTATAGGTAACGAACATTCGCGATAAAATTGTATTTTCATATTTTCACCACGATGACAATCAGTTTGCCTATTTTTTACAGATACATCTGTTTTCTTCATTGGTACTAAACTTAATAATAGACAAATGAATATCACAAGACAAATCATCAGAAACAATAAAAAGGAAAAATAACCTAAAACAAAATTCCATAAACCATAAAGAAAACATAAAAAGCAAATATATTTGAATATGTTTTTCATACCTTGAATTCTATTTCTCCTAAAGATTCTAAAATGTCATCAATAATCTGGTGTGATGATATTTTTTCCATTTTTGCTTCATATGTTAAAATCAAACGATGAGCAAGCACCATTGGAGTGACGTATTGAACATCCTGAGGAATAACATAATCTCGGTCATTTAAATAAGCAAATGCTTTTGATGTTTTCATAATCGCTAAAGAGCCACGAGGAGATGCGCCTTGTTCAATATAATGGTGTTGACGTGTGGCCGTAATAATTTGCATAATATAATGATAAATATCATCATGTACATAGACCTGATCAACTTCTTTTTGAAATTGCAATATCATTTCTGGTGACAAAATCGCCTTGACATCTTCCAATGGATTCGATGTTTGACGTCTTTTCATGATTTCTATCTCTTCATTAAATTTTGGATAACCTAAGCTTAAACAACTCATAAAACGATCCATCTGTGAATCTGGTAGCAGTTGTGTTCCCGCTGAACCAAAAGGATTTTGTGTTGCTATAACACAAAATGGCTGTGGTAAAACATAAGTTTTCCCATCCACAGTCATTTGTCCTTCTTCCATAAGTTCTAACAAAGCAGCCTGTGTTTTACTTGAAGTACGATTCATTTCATCAGCTAATAAAAGATGACAAAAAGCAATTCCCTCTTTATATTCAAAATGCTGTGTTTGTGGATTATACATTGTAAATCCAACAATATCACTAGGCATAACATCCGGTGTTAATTGAATACGATGATAATCTAACTGTAAACTTTTTGAAAATGATAAAGCCAGATTGGTTTTTCCTACTCCTGGAATATCTTCTAATAAAATATGTCCTCTAGAAAAGAGTGTTACTAAAATCTTAGTAATGACTTCATCTTTTCCAATAACAGCTTTCTTGATTTCTTGCACTGTCTGTTCAATTTCTTGTTTCATAAATTCCACCTCATTCTATCTTTCTATTAGTATAACTGATATATCAAGTTTTGAAAATATAATATAAAAAAGAAATCTATTTTTCGTAGATTTCCTTTTTATATCCTATCACAATCTGATGATCATCAATCAATAACGGACGTTTGATAAGCATTCCATTTTGTGATAATAAATCAGCTGCATCCTCTTCACTCATAGTCTTGATTTGATCTTTTAAATTCATTTCACGATAAAGCTTTCCTGAAGTATTAAAGAATGGTTTGATACCTTGTTGATATCTATGCATCCAATCTAATAATTCTTCTTTTTTAGGTGTCTCTTCTACAATATCTCTTAATGTCACTTCTACATGTTGTTCCTTTAATTTTTTTAAAGCTTTCTGACAAGTACTACAACGTGGGTAATAAATAAATTCCATTATACAACCTCCATTAATGACAATGCGACTCTTTTCTTCTTTAAATCAATATCATAAACATAGACATCTAAAATATCTCCAACATTACAAACATCTAATGCATGTTTGATACGATGATTAGACATTTTAGAAATATGAATTAAACCATCATTTTTTAAACCAATATCTACAAACGCACCAAAATCAACAACATTTCTTACGACTCCCTGTAATTTCATACCCTTTTTTAAATCTTCAATTTTCAAAACATCTTTTCTTAAAATAGGGACATTATATTCATCTCGAGGTGAACGATGTGGTGAAACAAAAGCTTCTATTAAATCATCAACTAAATACGCATCTAAATGTAAATCTTGTTGAATTTGTTCACGAGAAGCTTTACTAATGACTTCTTTAGCATGCGCTGTACCAATATCATTTCGGTTGAGATGCAAATATTCCAAAAGATGAGAAGCATCCTGGTAATTATCAGGATGTATGCTAGTTTCATCAAATTTTTCTTTTCCTGATAAAATTCTTAAGAAACCAACCGCCTGTTCATATGTTTTATCTCCTAATTTCTTGACATTTTTAATTTGATCTCGTGATGTAAATTTACCATGCTCTTCACGATATTTCACAATATTTTTAGCTGTTGTCATAGATAAACCAGAAACATATTGTAATAAAGATGGTGAAGCCGTATTGATATTAACGCCTACTTGATTGACAACTTTTTCAACAACAAAATCCAATTGTTCTGTTAATTTCTTTTGATTCATATCATGCTGATACTGACCCACAGATATAGCTTTTGGTTCAATTTTAACTAACTCAGCTAAAGGATCCTGTAAACGTCTAGCAATAGATACAGCAGATCTCTCCTCAACCTGATAGTCGGGAAATTCCTCTTTTGCAACGGCACTGGCAGAATAAACACTGGCTCCTGCTTCTGAGACAATTACATATTGAACGTCTAAATGATATTTCTTTATAAATCCAGCAATAAAGCTTTCTGTTTCACGACTTGCTGTTCCATTACCAATTGCAATGATTTCGATATGATGCCTTTGAATCATTGATAATAAAACTTTTTCATCTTTTGAATAGTCTTCTTTTGGTAAAGTGATAAAAACTTTATTGATATCTAAAACTTTTCCAGTTGGATCAATTGCTGCCAATTTACATCCTGTACGGAAAGCCGGATCAACACCTAAAACAAATTTATCTTTCATTGGTGCCTGTAAAAGAAGTTTTTCAAGATTAATAGAAAAAACTTTTAAAGCTTGTTCTTGAGCTTTTTCAGTCAACTCATTACGGACTTCTCTTTCTACCGAAGGAAAAATCAATCGTTTAAAAGCATCTTTTGTTGTTTCCAAAATAAAATCACTTAAAGATGATTCTCTTTTACGCATCACACCATTTGTAATATACTGGATAAAACGATCTTCATCAATATCTATAGAAACGCTAATGACTTTTTCTTTTTCAGCACGATTAATAGCAAGGATACGGTGTGGCGCAATATATTGAACTTTTTCCTGATAGTCATAATACATTTCATAAATACCATTCTCCTCATCAGGATTTTTCTTTTTCACATGAGAAGAAAGTACTCCGGTTTTATAAATCATATCTTTTGTATATTTTCTATAACGTGGTTCATCACTAATTTGTTCTGCAATAATATCTTGAGCTCCCTGCAAAGCTTCTTCCACTGTTAGAACTTGTTCATTTACATATTTTTGGGCTTCAGCTATCAAATCAAATTGTTTTGGCAATTTTAAAATAGCCTGGGCTAATGGTTCTAATCCTTTTGCTTTTGCTATAGAAGCTTTTGTTTTCTTTTTCTCTTTGAAAGGACGATAATAATCTTCTACTTCACTTAATTTTGTAGCCTTTAAAATATTTTGCTTCAATTCATCCGTTAATAATCCTTTTTCATCAATTAAACGAATAACATCTTCTTTTCTTTCTTGCAAATTCAACTGATATTCATAAACTTTAGAAATTTCTCTAATCTGATCTTCATTTAATCCACCAGTTTTTTCTTTACGATATCGTGCAATAAAAGGAACTGTTGCTCCTTCTTCTAATAATGTTAAAACATTTTCAATTTGTTCTTTTTGAATAAGCAGTCCTTCTGTCATTTTTTGTATAATCTCTTGATTCATAAAATGGCCTCCAATAATAAAAAAAACATTGATAAACAATGTAAAAATAAATGGTGCATCTGATGAGACTCGAACTCACATGGACGCTAATCCACTACCGCCTGAAGATAGCGTGTCTACCAATTCCACCACAGATGCATCAAAATAAATATGGTGCAGGCGATGAGATTTGAACTCACACGGAAATACTTCCACTACCCCCTCAAGATAGCGTGTCTACCATTCCACCACGCCTGCAATTAAGCTCTTATATTATATCAAAAATCTTTTTTCTATGCAATAAGGAATAGGGATTTCCCTATTCCTTGATCAAATCATATAATGCTTTTGCATAGATAGCTGTTGCTTTCATTAAATCATCAACAGATATTTCTTCATTGTTTTGATGAATTTTATTATCTGTACCTGGGAATTCAACACCAAAAGCAACACAATTTGGCATTGTCTTCGCATATGTTCCTCCTCCAATAGCTTGAGGCTGATGTTCATGATCTCCAGTAAATTCAACATACGCACTATGAAGTTTTTGAATAAGTTCACTTTCTGGATCAATATATAACGCTTTTCCTAATTCATGAGTTTCTTTTAAACCATATGCATCTAAACATTCGTGCATTTTCTCAGTCAATTGTTCATCAGTGACTTCATGAGGAACACGCATATCAATAATCATATTTACATTTTCATTTTTATAATTGAGAACACCTAAATTAACAGTTAACTCTCCCATTAATCCAGTATAGGCAATACCTAACTTTTGACCAAGACAATCTTGATAAAAATAACGATCAATAAAATCAACAAGCTGATTTTTAGAAACATCTTTTAAATAATGACACATCATCACAGCCGCATTGATTCCCTCTTCAGGAGTAGATGCATGTGCTGACTTTCCTATTAAAACAAGCTTTGTATGGTTTCCTTCTTCTTCTACATTTCCTTCTAACCCATGCTTTGATAAATAATTTGAAAAAGAATCTTTGTATTGCTTATAAGATCCCATTAAATAAGCTTCACATACTTCAGGAACAATATTTGGACGAGTTCCAGAATACAATCCAATTAAGTTATCTTTTTCTATTTGACCAGTAATTTTAAAGTTAACACCAGCTTTTTCACCATAAACAACAGGGAATTCAGCATCAGGAGTAAATCCCATAAGTGGGTATGGTTTCTTAGTAAAATAATATTGCATACATTTAGAACCATTTTCCTCATTACATCCAAAAATAATTCTTGTCTTCATTTTCACTGGTAATTGTAATTCATGAATAATTTTAGCTGCATAATATCCTGCAATCAATGGTCCTTTGTCATCAGCAACACCACGTCCATATAATTTTCCATTTTGTAAAGTTGCTGCATAAGGTTCAGTATTCCATCCTTTAGAATTACATGGCACAACATCTAAATGACCTAATATTCCAAATGTATCTTCCCCATCACCAATATCAATATGTCCAGCATATCCATCAACATTTTCACAGACAAAACCATCTCTCTTACCAATTTCAAGCATAGCTTCTAATGCTTCACGACATGCTTTGCCAAATGGCTGTCCCTCATTAGCTGTTGTTTCATCTAAAACTGATGGAATTTGACATAGTGTTTTGATATCTTCAATCATTTCATTTTTTCTTTTCATGACTTCTTCTAAAAAATCTACCATTTTATTTCACCTCTGTTAACATTATAGCAAACATTTCAAATAAAACGATACTTTTTATTAAAAAAATGATATGATATAAAAAAATGGAGAGGAGAAGTATATGGAAAATATCAGATTTCATATTACCGTCAAAGCAATTGTCATTTATCATCAAAAAATACTTATCCTAAAAAGAATACGACCTTCTAGTGATGGATTAGGATTTTGGGAACTACCTGGAGGTGGCCTTGAATATGGAGAAACCCCGCATCAGGCTTTAATCAGAGAATTGAAAGAAGAAACAAATTTAGATATAAAAATTATTAAACCTGTATATACTTTCACAGCTATTCGTCCTGATTATCAGACAGTTGGTATTGGTTTTCTTGCTATTCCAACAAATGATCATGTGAAAATATCTGATGAACATACTGAATATCGATTTGTTTCTAGTGATGAATTATTAAATTATGTTGATAAAAAAATATATAATGATATTATTACAACACTTAAAGAATATGAATCAATGCATATTGAAGACTAAAAAATCAAGGTTTACCCTTGATTTTTCTTATCATAATAGTCT
The DNA here is from genome assembly GCF_055420065.1 of Massilimicrobiota sp. mt181. Classification (NCBI taxonomy): domain Bacteria; kingdom Bacillati; phylum Bacillota; class Erysipelotrichia; order Erysipelotrichales; family Erysipelotrichaceae; genus Massiliimicrobium; species Massilimicrobiota sp. mt181. Next base: position 1,379 of record NZ_JBVAYN010000037.1, on the reverse strand, counting down.
TTAATTGCTGAAATAGATTTCTTCTTAAATCTTAAATATAAATAACCTACAGTCGCAGTTGATACAGCAAATACAATTGTTGTACCAATAAATACATATGTTAATGTATTATCTTTTTCTTCTACTGCTGTATATTTTTGAAGAGTTCCTTCAGTATCCTCATATGTATATAGTCCTGATTCTCCTGCATCATTCATTAAATAAACAAGTGTATAATGAGATAATGCCTCATCATCAAACTTCCAACCATCAATTTCTAAATCACCAATTTTAATTGTAGTTGTTTTTAAACCTTGAATTTCTTCCAAACTCTCAGGAGCATCCATAAGAACATATGTTTTTCCATTAACACTAATTGTCTGATATTGTCTTAAAACTTTATTGTTTTCTACATCATAAATATAAAATCCAGTTCCTTCATCTTCGTTCTGTAAATATAACAATGTTAATCCAAGATCATCATTTTGTAAAGCAGTTACATCCTGATCATCAATTTTAATTGTTGATTTTTCAAACCCTTTTGGCACATCAGTCTTAGATATATCATTTAAAACACCTAAATTCTGATCTCCTAAGTTGACGAATTGTGTTGGTTTTTCAGTTACATAAACACTTATTGTATAAGTCTTTTTGCTACCATCTTCAGCTGTAACAGTAACTGTAAAATTATTCTCTCCAATTTTTAATTCTTTTTCACCTGTTCCAGAAACTTTAGCTTTACTATCTTTAGCCTTTGCATTAATCGTTAATTTTTCAACATCACTCGTTAAATCCACTTTATATGTTGTAGTACCGGCAGAAAAACTAGGAGACAAAGTTCCTTCAGAAACACTCAAAGAAGATAAATTCTTTTCACTTGATTTTTTTTCTTCAGGTTCTTGAGATGTTGTACTTGCATTACTTGAACTACTTGAAGAACTAGAACTACTTGAATTACTTGAAGATGAATTAGAATTACTTGAGGTATTATTTGTTTTAGCAACAACTTTTACCGTCAAAGAAGATGAAAACGATATTGGTTCATCATCTACTGTAATACCTATTCCTGTATCTATCAAATTAATCGTTGCAGTTCCTTCAGACTTTGCTGTAAACTGAACTGTTTTTGATGCAGAAGTAAAACCGTTTTCTGAAACAGACAAATCAGCCTTCTTATACAATGAACCAGATCCTGAAAGCACTGAATTATTAGAAGAAGTAATATTTCCCTGTATGATATACATTCTCGAAGCTGATACACTTGCAGTCACACTTATTGTACTTCCTACAGTAACTGTAGTCGGACCAGACAAAGAGCTAGATGCAGAAATCGCTTTTGTATCAATAGGAAATACAAACATTCCAAAAATCACAATAAAACACAATAATATTTTTTTCAT